>CATOLW010000056.1 GCA_951800935.1 uncultured Clostridium sp. | reverse complement strand
GAAAGCTGAGTATTTACCTTATTTAAAATATCATTATATTTATCATATTGAAATTCTAAATCTTTTTTAAAGTTATCATCTTGTACTTTTTCAGCAACATTAGAAATCGAATCCATTCCCATTTTAATGCCTTTATTAATTTCATTCAAAATATAGCCAGGACTATCCATTGTAATTCCTCCTTTAATTTTTTCTTACTATAACCTAAATAATAGAAAAATATACCTTTTTTGAAAATTCACAAAAAATTTACAAAGAAAATTAGCACTTGGTATTGACAAGTGCTAAAAATGGGTATAATATATAAACAGTTAGCAATCAAACCAAAAGAGTGCTAAAGAGGTGAAAAAGTTGTTAGATGAAAGAAAAAAGAAAGTACTACAAGCTATTGTAGAAGAATATATAAGCACCGCAGAGCCAGTAAGTTCAAATGCTTTAACACGGAAACCATGGACTAGAATGTAGTAGCGCAACCATCAGAAATGAAATGTCAGAACTAGAAAAAGGTGGATTTTTAGACAAAACACACACTTCAAGTGGAAGGATTCCATCGGCTAAAGGATATCGCTACTATGTAGACGAACTTTTAAATGAAGAGGACATCAGTTTAGAAGAAATCAAATACATTAGTTCAAAATTAGAAACCAAAGTAAATGAGATCGAAGATTTAACAAAAATAGCAGCTAATACCATATCAGAAGTAACTCATTATACAACCGTTTCCATTGGACCAAAAACAACAACACAATTAATCGAAGAAATCAAATTTGTTTTACTAGGAACTAGAATGATGATGGCTGTTATCTTAACAGATTCTGGACTAGTCAAAGAAACAATCATAAAATTTGATGAAGACATCAATGAAAAACAAGTAGAAACCATAAACTATATGTTCAACAACAAATTAAAAAATCAACCAATAGAAACAATTGACAGACCTTTAGAAGAATATTTATATGATGAAATGACCTATAGCATAAATGTAATAAGACCAATTATTGATCAAATAAAAAAAGTCTTAGAAGAAGACAACAAAATCTATTTAGAAGGAACTAATAAATCCTTTGAATTACCAGAATTTAATAGTCTAGAACTAGCCAAAAACTTTATTAATATACTAGATACCAAAGAACTAGTAGCCGATATGCTAAATTCCGGATTTGCAGAAGACATTAATGTATACATTGGAGAAGAAAACGAAAAGCAAGAGTTAAAAGACTTTAGTGTTGTTACCTTTAAACATAAAGTAAATGGTAAAGATTTAGGAACAATCGGAATTATAGGACCAAAAAGAATGGATTATTCAAAAGTTATATCAGTTATGAAATACATCAATAAAAAATTAAAAGAAATTGACTAGAAAGGAAAAGTGATAAAATGGAAGAAAAGCAAGAAAAAGAAATTTTAGAAGAAAAGCAAGAAGTAGAAAACGTAAAAGAAATGGTACCGAAACAAGACTATGAAGAATTAGAAGATAGGTACAAAAGAATATTAGCAGAGTTTGAAAACTTCAAAAAAAGAAGCACCAAAGAAAGAGAAGGATTATACAATTCTATTCTTTCTGATGTAGTAGAAGTGATATTACCAGTACTAGACAATTTAGAAAATGCAGCAAAAGTAGAAACACGGAGATGAAGAATACAAAAAAGGAGTAGAATTAGTACTAAAACAATTTAAAGATGTTTTAGCTTCTAAAGGCGTAGAAGAAATTAAAACAGTAGGAGAAACTTTTGATCCCGAACTTCATGAAGCAGTAAGTAGCATTCAAAATGAAGCGTTAGGAGAAAAAGAAATTGCAGAAGAATATAGAAAAGGCTACAAAATAGGAAACAGGGTAATTAGGCATTCGATGGTAGTAGTAGCAAATTAAAACGAATGAAAAACAAATCTTATTCTTTTGATTCGTTTTAAGGAGAGTGAAAATGAAGAAAGAAATTGAAAGAAAATATGCTATAAAGTATTTACCAGACAATATAAAAATAGAGGAAATTCAAAAAATAGAGCAAGTTTTCATTTATCGAGATGAAAATACCATTATAAGAATCCGAAAAGTAGAAACCAAACAAGAAACCAAATATGTATATACCGTAAAAACAAAAGGTGATATCCAATACGATAATTCTTATCAAATTGGACAAAAATATGAAATAGAAAACAATATTACAAAAGAAATGTATGAAAAACTTTTGCCAAAAAAAGTAAGCAATCAAATTACCAAAACAAGAGTAGTCATACCAATTGAAAATAAGCTAAAAGTAGAAATTGACATTTATTACGACTATTTGCAAGGATTTTTAACAGCAGAAGTAGAATTTCCAGACGAAAAACAAGCTAATCTTTTTCATAAACCAGATTGGTTAGGAGAAGAAATAGGATACAAAGAATTTTCTAATCGAAAATTAGCTGAAATGACACAAGAAGAATTTAAAAATAAAGTGTCAGAAGAATTTATGAATCATAATCAAAAAATAATAGAAGAGCTAAATCAGCTCCTAAAAAATGTTATTAAATTTAAACATGATGATTTTGGGGACAAAAGTTAAAAAATCATCATGAAAAATACAAAGTAATTATATAACGATGATTTTTTAAGTTTTTGTCTCCAAGATCATCGAAAAGCAAAAAGGGAGGAATTTAAAATGGGAAAAATCATAGGAATTGACTTAGGAACAACAAATTCATGTGTAGCAGTAATGGAAGGTGGGGAACCAGTTGTTATACCAAACGCAGAAGGTAACAGAACAACACCATCTGTTGTAGCATTTTCAAACAATGGAGAAAGATTAGTTGGACAAATTGCAAAACGTCAAGCAGTAACCAACCCAGACAATACTGTTATATCAATCAAAAGAAAAATGGGAACCAATGATAAAGTAGATATAGATGGTGATAAATTCTCACCACAAGAAATTTCAGCAATGATTCTACAAAAACTAAAAGCAGATGCTGAAAATTATTTAGGACAAAAAGTTTCACAAGCTGTTATTACCGTGCCTGCTTACTTTAGCGATAGCCAAAGACAAGCAACAAAAGATGCTGGAAAAATTGCAGGTTTAGAAGTTTTGAGAATTATCAACGAACCAACAGCAGCATCACTTGCTTATGGAATGGATAAAGAACAAGACCAAAAAATTATGATTTACGACTTAGGAGGAGGTACTTTCGACGTTTCTATTCTAGATATTGGAGATGGTGTATTTGAAGTTTTAGCTACAAATGGTAACACAAAACTAGGTGGAGATGACTTTGATGAAGCAATTATCAATTATTTAGTAGATGAATTCAAAAAATCAAATGGAATTGATTTAAAAACTGACAAAATGGCAATGCAAAGATTAAAAGAAGCAGCAGAAAAAGCAAAAATTGAATTATCTGGTGTACAACAAACACAAATCAATTTACCATTCATTACAGCTGATTCAACAGGACCAAAACACTTAGATATGAATTTAACAAGAGCCAAATTTGAAGAATTAATTCATGATTTAGTAGAATTAACAGCAGGACCAGTTAACCAAGCATTAAAAGATGCAGGATTAACACCAAATGATATTCATAAAGTATTATTAGTAGGAGGATCTACAAGAGTTCCAGCTGTTCAAGAAGCGGTAAAAAGAATTACAGGAAAAGATGCAGATAAAGGTATCAACCCAGACGAATGTGTTGCAATTGGAGCAGCCATCCAAGGTGGTGTATTATCAGGAGATGTAAAAGACTTAGTATTATTAGACGTAACACCACTTTCACTTGGAATTGAAACATATGGTGGAGTATTTACTAAATTAATCGAAAGAAATACAACGATTCCAACGAAAAAATCTCAAATTTTCTCAACAGCAGCAGATGGTCAAACTTCAGTTGAAGTTCATGTGTTACAAGGAGAAAGAGAAATGGCAGCTTACAATAAAACACTTGGAAGATTTCAATTAACAGGAATTCCAGCAGCACCAAGAGGTGTACCACAAATCGAAGTAACTTTCGACATTGATGCAAATGGTATTGTTCATGTATCAGCAAAAGATATGGCAACAGGAAATAGCCAAGATGTATCCATCACAGCATCTACTAATTTAACAGATGAAGATATCGATAAAGCAGTAAAAGATGCAGAAGCACATGCAGAAGAAGATAAAAAGAAAAAAGAAGAAATTGAAGTTAAAAATAATGCAGAAAGCTTAATTTACAACAGTGAAAAAACATTAACAGACTTAGGAGACAAAATCAGTGGAGAAGAAAAAGCAAAAGTAGAAACAGAAATCGAAAATACCAAAAAAGCAGTAGAAACAAATGACACAGAAAAAATCAAAGAAGCAACAGAAAAACTAACCAAAGTATTCTATGAAATGTCAGAAAAATTATACAAAACAGCAAATCCAAATGGGGCAGCTGATGCAGGAGCAGAAACTGACGGAGCAGCAGAAGAACAAGCAAACAATGACGGAAATGTATATGATGCAGACTATAAAGTAGAAGACGAAGATAATAAATAAAACAAAGAGGGATTAGGAGATGCCCTTAGCTGTTATGAGTGCAAACGAATTACAGATAAGTAATACCTTTAGGTACGTTCCTTAAAATCCCTCTTTTAGGTATGAACCTTGCATGAATTTAGGAGGAAAAGCAATGGCAAGCAAAAGAGATTATTACGAAATATTAGGTGTGAATAAAAGTGCAACAGATGATGAGCTAAAAAAAGCTTACCGAAAACTTGCAAAAAAATATCACCCAGATGCTAACCCAGATAATAAAGAACAAGCAGAAGCAAAATTCAAAGAAGTAAATGAAGCCTATGAAAATTTGTCAGATCCACAAAAAAGGAGAATGTATGATCAATTTGGAACTGTGGACCCACAAGGATTTGGTGGAGCAGGAGGACCTTTTGGTGGGCAAGGTGGATATTATTCTTATAGCAGTTCTGACTTTGGAGATTTAGGAGATTTAGGAGATATTTTCTCATCCTTTTTTGGAGGAGGATTTGGAGGAAGAAACAACAGCAGAAGGCAAGCAGGACCTAAAAAAGGTGCAGATTTAAATTTACACATGGATATTACTTTTGAACAAGCTTTCCAAGGAATAGAAAAAGAACTTATTATCACTAGAGATGACATATGTGATACTTGTCATGGAACAGGAGCAAAACCAGGAACTTCCAAAATGAAATGTACCACTTGTAATGGAACTGGTCAAGTAACAGCTGTTCAAAATACTATTTTAGGTCAAATGCAAACAAGAAGAACTTGTACCACTTGTCATGGAACAGGAGAAATTATTAAAGAACCATGTGAACATTGCCATGGAAAAGGAACAGTAAGAAAACAACCAAAAATCAAAGTGAAAATTCCAGCAGGAATTGATGATAATCAAACAGTTGTCTTACGAGGAGAAGGAGAACCAGGAAATCAAGGTGGACCAAAAGGAGATTTATATATTACTGTTCGAATTAAAAGACACAGTATTTATACTAGAAAAGGAAACAATGTTTTATGCGAAGTGCCAATTACCATTACACAAGCAACTTTAGGAGCAGAACTAGAAATACCTATGGTAGATGGAACTAAAGAAAACTATAAAATTCCAGAAGGTACACAAACAGGAACTAAAGTCACGATTCGAAATAAAGGATTTAAATCTGTTAATTCAAGTAGCATTGGAGATTTTGTGTTTACTGTAACTGTTCAAACACCAAAAAGATTATCCAAAGAGCAAAGAGATTTATTAACACAGTTAGCCAAAACCATGAATGAGCAACCACCAGTTAAAAAACGTGGATTATTTGGATAAAAAATAAAAAACTATACAAAAAATTCTTAAGAAACTCTTTAAGAAATTTGTATAGCTTTTTTTATTTATCTATGATAAAATAGCAAAAAAAAAACAAAGATAAGAGGTCGGGAAAGAATGAAACTAGCAAAAATAATTGTACGGAAGCACATTAATCTTAGTAGCAATAGCATTATTAGTCATTGGATACTATTGGATCGTAGATATCCAAACGAAAGTACCAGAAAAAGTAAAAGAAACTTGTGAACTAGAAACTAAAAAATATATGGGAAGAAATTTATTTATTGTCACACCCAAAAACCAAGAAAAATCAGATACTAGAATATTATATTTTCATGGAGGCTCTTATGTAGCAGAAGCTACCAACCAACATTGGGATTTTATTGAAAAAATAGTAAAAGACACAGGTGCAACTGTCATCATGCCAGACTATCCATTAACACCAAAATACAATTATAAAGATGTCTTTAAGATGGTAGTGCCACTTTATAAAGAAATACTCGATAGAATTGATACCAATCATCTAGTCATTATGGGAGACTCAGCAGGAGGAGGACTAGGATTAGCGCTAGAAGAAAGAATAGGAGAAGAAAATTTACCAATGCCAGTAAAAACACTTTTAATTTCGCCATGGTTGGATGTAAGATTAACCAATCCTAAAATTGAAGAAATACAAAAAAATGACAAACAGTTAAACAAAGAAACCTTAAAATTAGCAGGAATTGCTTATGCAGGAGAGGATGGAATTAACAGTTACTTGGTCAATCCAATTGAGGGAAACTTAACAAAATTAAAAAATGTAACGATTTTAACAGGAACATATGACATTTTAAATCCAGATGCACATGTATTAAAGGAAAAAGCCAAAGAAGCAGGAGTAACAATAGAAGTCAAAGAATATGAACAAGCAAAACATATTTGGATGATAGAAAAAAATAGTACACCAGAGTTAGAAGAACAAGGTTATCAAGCAATTATTAAGGAATTATTAGAAGTGCGGGAGCTAAAGTTATACTTATCCCAAACTTAAACATTACTTAGGAAAAAGGAGCAAAAAATAATGAGAAAAGAAAGTAAATTGCATTGGAGAAGGCTAGATAATTCAGCAAAGATTTTTCCAATATCTACAGGGAAGAAGTATAGTACAGTATTTCGTCTGTCTGCTGTTTTAAAAGAAGAAGTGAAACCTAAGATATTAGAAGAAGCAGTAAAACAAGCTTTAGAAAAGTATCCATTTTTTAAGGTAAGAATGAAGCCAGGATTTTTTTGGTACTATTTAGAAGAAAATAATAAAAATCCTAAAATAGAAGAAGAACAAGATTATCCTTGTAAATATATAGATAGCAGACAAAATCATAATTATTTATTTAAAGTTACTTATTTTAAGAATAAAATTAACATTGACATTTTTCATTCATTGACAGATGGCAATAGTGGAACGACTTTTTTTAAAGAAATTGTTTATATCTATTTAGAATTAATACATCCAGAAATATTAGATGAAGAGGAAAGAAAAGTTCGAAAGATAGAATATGATTATAATGCAGAAGACAGTTACATGAAAAATTATGACAAAAAAGCAAAATCGAATGCATCGGGAAAAAAAGCGTATGTTTTAAAAGGAGCCAAAATACCATTAGGAGCAATTAGTACGATTCATCAAATCATTGATTTAGAAGATTTAAAAAAAGAAACCAAAAAACAA
>CATOLW010000055.1 GCA_951800935.1 uncultured Clostridium sp. | reverse complement strand
TTGAATACGAAAGGGTTTATGGACCGATATGAAGAAACTATTCGAGATAAAACAGTAGAAAAAGAAATCTTAGAAGGAGCAATTGTAGAAAGAAAAAGTGATGAAAAAATTGGGGTAATGACAGTAGAAGGATATATTTATGAAATAACAGAAGAAAAAGTAACATTATTAGGAAAAAGAGGAGAAAATCCACCACCAGACTTGCAAGAAAGTGATATGGAATTTAAGCTTAATCCAAGTGAATTTACCAATACAGATGTAATAGTAGAAATTACAACAAAAATAGAGCTAGGAAATAATGTATTGCAATATTCAACTGATGGAACGGTTTATGCTAGACTAATTAATGCATTAGACGAAGTAGGAGGCGTAGCAACGAAAGTAGTTGACAAAATAGATAAAGAGAAGCCAAATCAAGCAAATGTAAGTTTTAGCCATACAACCATTGATATTGATACTGAAATAACAGCAACAGTAACACAAATTGATAATGGTGTAAGCGGTGTGAATGTAAAAGGTAGCAAATGGGTTTATACACAAAGTAGTACACCAATTGGAGAAAATGAAGCAGGTGGATTTTACGTAGAAAAGTTTGAAACTAATACATTGGGGCGGAACAAAAAAGGAGACTGTTGTTATTAGAGGAGCATATTTTAATAATGTCAATTCTGTCTGTAAAAGTTTTGTGAATAACAAATTTGTAAAAAGCTGTCTAATAACTGGAAGACAATGGGATTCAATGATGAAATTTGTAAACAGAGGAACTTCTGGTACAGGAAATGTTTATAATGTAACAGTAGCATCAGGAAATAGGCACACAGGTTCAGAAACAGTGGCTGGAGCAAATTCAGCAGATCTTGTTAAGAATATTTATGATTTAGAGGGGAATATGTTGGAAGTTACTGCGGAGCTGATTAAGTTCTGTAAATGGACGAATACTGTTCAAGTTTCACGAGGGGGATCCCATAATGGTGGAAGTGCAAATCCAGCATCTTTTCGATCTTATTGGGATGAGAGTGATTTTACTATGCGATTGTAGAATGGCACTTTATGTAGTTACATCTGAATAATATAAAAAATGAGATAAAATATTGCAAAAACAAAAGAACTATGATATAAAGTAGAAAGAAACTAAAGAGGAGGAGAAAGTAAAATGAAGGACAGTGAAAAGAAAATGATAGCGATTTTAATAGCCATCACAATTGTAGTAATTATTATTGCAATTATTGTAGGAAATAGTAGACCCAAAAAGCAAGAAGAAACAAAAACAACAAGTGAACAAGAAGAAACGACTCAAGTACTAGAAGATGGAACTTTATTAAACAATAGTGATAAGCTTCATGAAACCAAGAAATTAGAAGGTATGGAAATTACCGATATCCAACTAACAGAAAATGAAGAAGAAACACTATTAATTGGAACCATAACGAATACTTCCAGTACAGAACAAGGAGGATATGTAGCTTCTATTAAAATGATAGACAAACAAGGAAATGAAATAAAAACACTAGATGCCTATATAGGAAAACTAAAACCAGAAAAAAGTATGCAATTTAGTACAAGTGCGACCTTTGACAGCTCTAATGTTTATGATTTTACAATAATAAAAAAATAAAATTAAAAAAATCAAGAGAATAAAGTGATTTTCTTGATTTTTTCTGCTTTTTAAGATATAATTTAAAAAACAAATTAAAGGGAAAGTAAGGAGAAAAAATATGAAAGCACTTGAAATTAGAAATAAATACTTGAATTTTTTTAAAAATCATGGACATAATATCATACCATCTGCACCACTTATTCCAGAAAATGACCCATCTGTATTATTTACTACAGCAGGAATGCAACCATTAGTACCTTATCTTTTAGGAGAAAAACATCCAGAAGGAACCAGACTTGCCGACTATCAAAAATGTGTTAGAACCAATGATATTGAAGAAGTAGGAGACAATCGTCACTTAACCTATTTTGAAATGCTTGGAAACTGGTCATTAGGAGATTATTTTAAAGAAGAATCAATTAGCATGAGCTATGAATTCTTAACCAAAGAATTAGGAATTCCAGCTGAAAAACTATCAGTAACTTGTTTCGCAGGGGATGAAGACTGCCCTAAAGACACCGTATCAGCAGAGATATG
This sequence comes from uncultured Clostridium sp., assembly GCA_951800935.1. The sequence goes on along the minus strand of CATOLW010000055.1, from coordinate 5,385 downwards.
GAAAAAAGCAGGAATACCAGAAGAAAGAATTTATTTCTATGGAAAAGACGACAATTGGTGGATTGCAGGAGAAGAAGGACCATGTGGACCAGATACAGAAATGTTTTATGATACAGGAAAACCAGCTTGTTCTAAAGATTGTCAACCATCTTGTGACTGCGGTAAATACGTTGAAATCTGGAATAACGTATTTATGGAATATTTCAAAGATAAAAATGGATATTCTAAATTACAAAAAAAGAATGTAGATACTGGCTTAGGATTAGAAAGAATGACCATGCTTTTACAAGGAAAAGAAACACCATTTGATACAGAATTATTTCTACCAATTATGCAAAAATTAGAACAAATACAAAAAATAGACTATATTGAAAGTAGAAGAATCATTGCTGAACACTTACGTTCTAGTATGATGATTATTTCAGATGGAGGAAGACCAAGTAATTTAGATAGAGGTTATGTATTAAGAAGATTAATTAGAAGAATGATAAGACATCTAAACAAATTACAAATTAATTTAGATGAGTTATCTACATTAGTAGAAATTAATGTGGAAACCTTAAAAGAGATGTATCCAGATTTAGAAAAAAATAAAGAACTAATAGAAAATGTAATCTTAGAAGAAAAAGATAAATTTGTAAAAACATTAGCTCATGGAGAAAGAGAATTTGAAAAGGAAATTAAGAAATTAGAAGGAACAGCCAATAAAAAAATCGCAGGAGAAATCGTCTTTAGACTATATGATACTTATGGTTTTCCACCAGAAGTAACCAAAGAATTAGCAGTAGAAAATGGGTATGAAGTGGATTTAAAAGAATTTGACGAATTATTCAAAAAACATCAAGAAAAATCAAGAATGGGAGCAGAACATAAATTTAAAGGTGGACTAGCAGAAGCAACCGAGGAAACCGTAGCTTATCATACAGCAACACATTTATTAAACGCAGCACTAAAACAAATAATTGGAAAAGATGCCCATCAAAGAGGCTCTAACATAACAGTTGACCGAATGAGATTTGACTTTAACTGTGACCACAAACTAACAGAAGAAGAAAAGAAAGCAATTGAAGACTTAGTTAACCAATGGATAGAACAAGGGCTAGAAGTAACCAAACAAGAAATGAAAAAAGAAGAAGCTATTCAATCAGGAGCAGAATGTATGTTTATCGAAAAATATCCAGATATTGTAACAGTATACACGATAGGAAATGTATCAAAAGAACTATGTGGAGGACCTCATGTAAAAAACACAAAAGAACTAGGAACCTTTAAAATAAAAAAAGAAGAATCTAGTTCATCAGGAATTAGAAGAATCAAAGCAATTTTAAAGAAAGATTAAGGAATGTTCCTTCATCTTCTTTGAAGAAAGGAGTTAAAAATGGAGGAGTGTTTATTTTGTAAAATAATAAAAGGAGAAATACCTTCTAACAAAGTTTATGAGGATGAAGAAGTATTAGCTTTTTATGATATTACACCACAAGCACCAATTCACATTTTGGTAATCCCCAAAAAACATATTACATCTTTGGCATACTTGGAAAAAGAAGATGAGACTTTAATTGGAAAAATATATAGTGTTATTAACAAAATAGCAGAAGAAAAAGGATTTAAACAAGATGGCTATCGTGTAGTTACGAATTGTGGTAAAAATGGAGGACAAACAGTAATGCATTTACATTTTCACATATTAGCAGGAAAAGAATTAGGAGAGAAAATAGCGTAAAAAATACTTATTTTAAGCAGGGAAATTCGATATTATAATTTTCTAATATTTGATGAATTCCCCTGCTATTTAAGTTTTGGGCTTAATTATTTTAAAAATATTATGTATAATTAAGGATAGGTGTTATGGAGTGCACCTGCAACATTTAGGTAACCGAAAGTTTGGTTACAATCAATAGAAAAATGATAAAAATGAGAGGAGTAAAAAATGGAAACTCGGAGCAAAATAATCAACTTTCTAACAGTTATGTTTTCTTGTTACTTTTTGTTGGATTTAATATCCAGAATAATCAAATAGAGCAAGAAAAGCTGGAAGAATCCAAGGAAGAAGCCGAAGTGCATAATGAACAAGTGTTAGAGCAATAATAGTATGACAATTAATACACTCCAAGAAACATAAAGAACAAAATCATTTTTCTATTACTAAATTTCCCCCTTAAAAGTAGATCAATACTTTTAAGGGGGTATTTTTAAATCAACACAAATATATTTACAAAATAAATCAAAAATGATATAATAAAGATAGAGGAAAAGAGATACGGAGGTAAAAAATATGTTTGAGAGTAAATATAGTAAAGTATTAACAGTCATATTAGCAATTGTAATTATTGCAATTATTGGATTATTAGGATTTTTAGGATATGAATATTATCAAAATTATATTGTTACAAAAGATACATCTGACTTTGTAGATAATTTTCAAGGAGACGTAACAGATGAAGAACCAATAGAAGACAATAATGACACAAGCGATTATAATGGAACAAATCCATTTGAACAAATAAAAGATGCAGAAACGAGTAATTCATCTACCATAAAAACATACAAAGGATTTGGCGTAGTAGGAACTATGGAAATACCAGCCATCAACTTTAAATATCCAATTTTAGAAAAAGTAACAAAAAAATCAATTGAAACAGCAGTAGCTTTCTTATATGGTTCAGGAATTAATCAATCAGGAAACAGTGTAATTATTGGACATAACTATAGAAATGGATTATTTTTCTCTAACAACAAAAAGTTAAACATTGGAGATAAAATCTTTATAACAGACAATGATGGAAAACAACTAACCTATACTATTTATAATAAATTTGAAACAACACCAGAAGATACATCATTCTATCAAAGAGATACTGGTGGAAAACCAGAAGTTACCTTATCAACATGTACAGATGATAGTAGTGCAAGACTAATTATATTAGCAAGAACAGAATAACCTTAAAAAAAGTTAAAGGAATTTAAAAAATTCCTTTATTTTTTTTTAGAAATTGTATATAATAAGAAAAACAAAAACAAGAGGTGGACAAGATGGACAAAAAACAAGCAAAAAAAAGAATAGAAGAATTAAGGAAGCAAGTAGAATATCATGCCAAGAAATACTACGATGACGATAAGCCAGAAATATCTGACTTTGAATATGACATGTTAATGGTAGAATTAAGAAACCTAGAAAAAGAATTTACAGAATTTCAATCGAAAGAATCATTAACGCAGAAAGTAGGAGGACATGTAAAAGAAGGTTTCCAAAAAGTAATACATGAAGTACCTCTACAAAGCTTACAAGATGTATTTAGTATAGAAGATGTAAAAGAATATGTTGCTAAAATAGAACAAAAAGCACAAGAAAATAAAATAGAAGAAGTAACTTATGTAGTAGAAACCAAAATTGATGGGCTATCGGCAGCCTTAGAATATAAAAAGGGAGAATTTGTAAGAGGAGCAACAAGAGGAAATGGAACAGTAGGAGAAGATGTTACCAATAATTTAAAAACAGTAAAAACTATTCCAATGAAACTAAAAGATAAAATTGATATAACAGTTAGAGGAGAAGTCTTTATAGCCAAAAACGATTTTGAAAACATGAATCAGGAGCGACAAGAAAAAGGAGAAGAACTATTTGCTAATGCAAGAAATGCAGCAGCAGGTTCTTTAAGACAATTAGACAGCAAAATAACAGCTACAAGACCATTAAATATCTATATTTTTAATGTACAAAAACTAAAAGGAAGAGATTTCGATTCACATTATGAAGAATTAGAATATTTAAATGACTTAGGATTTAATGTAAATCCAGTACGTATTTATTGCAAAACGATAGAAGAAATTGAAAAAGCCATTTACCAAATAGGAGAAGATAGAGAAAACTTAACCTTTGGAATTGATGGCGCTGTAGTAAAAGTAGATGACTTAAAATTTAGGGAAATTTTAGGTAGTACAGCCAAAACACCTAGATGGGCAGTTGCTTATAAATATCCACCAGAGAAAAAAGAAACTAAACTAAAAGATATCAAATGTCAAGTAGGAAGAACAGGTGTAATTACTCCAATGGCAATTTTAGAACCAGTTAAAGTAGCAGGTTCTACTATCTCAAAAACAACCTTGCATAACGAAGATTTTATAAAAGAAAAAGAACTAAAAATTGGAGACACAGTAGTAATACAAAAAGCAGGAGATGTGATACCAGAAATTGTAGAAGTAAAAAAAGATAAAAGAACAGGAGAAGAAATCGAATTTGCTATGCCAAAAATATGCCCAGAATGTGGAGCACTAGCTATCAGGGAAGAAGGAGAAGCAGCCATAAGATGTACAGGAATTGAATGTCCAGCCAAACTGTTTAGAAATCTAGTTCACTTTGTATCAAGAGAAGCTATGAATATAGATGGATTAGGAGAAAACATTATTAGTCAATTACTAGACAAAGGATTAATCCAAAACATAGCAGATATTTATACTTTAAAGTTAGAGGACATAGCTTCTTTAAAAAAGAATGGACAAAAATTTGCACAAAACTTAATCAATAGCATTCATAAAAGCAAAGAAAACGAGTTATACCGATTACTAACAGCCTTAGGGATACGACATGTAGGAGCCAAAGCCTCTAAATTATTAGCTAGAAAATACAAAAACATTGATTCTTTAATAGAAGCAGAATTCGAAGATTTAAGTAAAATAAATGATATAGGACCAATTGTAGCAAACAGCATTCAAGAATTTTTTAGACAAGAACAAACCATAGATTTAATACAAAAGCTAAAAGAAGCGGGAGTAAATACCATAGCCAAAGAAGAAAATAGCGATAATCGATTAGAAGGGAAAACCTTTGTCTTAACAGGAACACTAGAAAATTACACAAGAGGAGAAGCAGCAAACATAATCGAAAAATTGGGAGGAAAAACCGCAAGTAGTGTATCGAAAAAAACAGACTATGTGTTAGCAGGAGAAGAAGCAGGAAGCAAACTTACCAAAGCACAAAGCTTAGGTGTAACCATCATAAGTGAAGCAGAATTTCAAACAATGATTCAGTAAGAGCTTTAAGCTATATTTACTTTCAAGTTTAACCATAGCCAAAGAGGGAGGAACATAGTGGAAGATTATACATTTGAAAAAATGTGGGAAGATTTAAGAAATGGATATCAAATTTATTATACTTATGTAGGAAATCGTTATTTGCTTTTTAAAACAGCAGAAAATTGCTATACACAGAAATTACTTTCAGATCATAAAAAAAATCCACAACCTAAAATGTTGATGCTAACTTTAAAAAGAGTAAAAGAAATGTTTCCTGATATGGAAGATATTGAGTATAAGATAGGGACATCAGAGATAGAAAATCTGTAAGTATTGATATGAACGAGTTTGCCGGAAATGATAAAAACATAG
>CATOLW010000054.1 GCA_951800935.1 uncultured Clostridium sp. | reverse complement strand
GGATTATACTTCTTACCATCTATATTCTATATGATTTTAGCTTTTGGAAAATCTCAATATGTTGGAACAACTGAAGAAGTAACAGTAACTGATACTACTACTACACAAAAAGAATCAGAAACTACTAAAAATAATGAATAATAAAAAAAGAAGGTTTTATCAACAAGACCTTCTTTTTAAATACTCTAATACTTCTTCAATACTTTCTTTTGGTGTGGATGCTCCTGCCATAATTCCTATTTTATTTATATTTTCTGGCAATTTTAAATCACTTAGTGTTTCTATTAAAATTGTATTTTCACAATTTTTCTTAGCTACCTCATACAATTTCTTAGTGTTGGAACTATTTTTCCCCCCAATAATAATCATACTATCTACTTTTTTAGAGAGTTCTTCTGTTTCCTTTTGTCTTAGCTCTGTTGTTTGGCAAATTGTATTTTTAATCACTAAGTCAACATCCTTTTCAATTTCATTTTGTAATTTTTCTTTTACCTTTTGAAATCTTGCTAAACTATAAGTTGTTTGTAAAATTACTAATAGTTTCTTTTTATTTGTACTTTTAAATGCTTGTATTGCTTCGTCAAGTTCTTCTTCTTTTTCAAAAATGTAACAATCTTTCCCTGCATGACTTAATATTCCTATTGTTTCTGGATGATTTTTCGTTCCTAATAAAAAGATAAAATATCCTTCTTGACTAAATTTTTCAGCTATTTTTTGTACTTTTAAAACATTTGGGCAAGTAAAATCTTTCACTTTTATTTTCATTTTCTCTGCCATTTTATAAACTTCTTTTGGTATGCCATGTGCTCGAATTAAAACTGTTCCTTTGGCTTCTTTTATCGTTTCTATACATTTTATTCCTAAATCTTCTAGTTTTTTTACTACTTGTTTATTGTGTACAATTTCTCCTAAACAACAAATTGGTTCTTTGGTCTTATTTCTTTCCTTTATAGTTCCCTCTACTACTCTTTATACACCATAGCAAAATCCTGCTGTTTTTCCTACCAATACTTCCATTTGTTTTTTACTCCTTTTTATGTCTTTTTAGTTGTGTTAAGACTCACTTTAGCTGTTTGTCATCTTTTTAATCTCTCGTTTCAATTCTTCTATCATATTATCTTCTTTTATTTTTCTTATAATTTCTCCCTTTTTAAATAGAAGACCTTCTCCGAATTCCACCTGCTATTCCTATATCCGCTTCTTTTGCTTCTCCGTGGTCCATTTACTGCACATCCCATGACTGCTACTGTTATATCACTATCAATTGTTTGTAAAAAGATTTCTATTTGTTTTGCTATAGGAATTAAATCAATTTGTGTTCTTCCGCAAGTAGGACAGGCAATTAAAGTTGGCGAACTATGATATAGATTACAGTCTTTTAGAATTTCTTTTGCCACTTTGATTTCTTTAATTGGATCATCAGAAAGAGAAACGCGTATGGTATCTCCAATTCCTTGCCTTAATAAAATACCAAGTCCAATACTAGATTTTATCGTTCCGCTAAATTCTGTTCCGGCTTTCTGTAATTCCTAAATGAAGTGGACATTTAAATACTTTTGAAGCTTCTTCGTAAGCTTGTATGCATAAATCTAAATTCGATGCTTTTAGTGAAATAGCATAATCATAAAAATCTAGGTCTTCTAAAATTTTCACATGTCTTTTTGCACTTTCTACCATCGCTTTTGCTGTTGGTTTTCCCTCTCGTTTTAGTAAATCTTTTTCTAAAGATCCCCCATTTACACCAATTCGAATTGGTATATTATTTTCTTTGCAGCTATCTACTACCGCTTTAATTTTTTCTTCTGAGCCAATATTTCCTGGATTAATTCGAATTTTATCAACTCCAGCTTTAATTGCTTCTAATGCTATTTGATAATCAAAGTGTATGTCTGCCACAATTGGAATATGAATTTGTTTTTTTATTTCTTTGATCGCTTTGGCATCTTCTTTATCTAAGCAAGCTACTCTTATCACTTCACATCCTGCTTTTTCAAGTTCTAGAATTTGTTTTGCTGTTGCTCCGTATGTCTTTGGTTTTTGTATTGCACATAGATTGGATAACAACTTTATCTTGTCCTCCAATTGCTACCTTTCCTACCATTATCTGTCTGGTTTCATTTCTTTTCATTTTTTATTACTTTCCTTTTGTTAAATTTTAATTCATTTGAACAGTTCCTATTATGTCTTGAATCGTTTCAATCTTATATTTTTTCATATACTCTTCAATTTCTGTAACTGTATTTACACTTGTATAAGGATTAATAAAGTTTCCTGCTCCAATAGAAACTGCAGTTGCTCCTGCTAGCATAAATTCAATCGCATCTTCTCCATTTATAATTCCTCCCATTCCTAAAACAGGAATCTTAACAGCTTGTGCTACCTGATATACCATACGAACAGCAACCGGTCTAATAGCTGGACCAGAAAGACCTCCTGTATTATTGGCAAGAATTGGTCTTCTTTTATCAATATCAATTTTCATACCTAATAAAGTATTAATTAAAGATACTCCATCTGCTCCTGCATCTTCTACCGCTTTTGCAATAGAGGCAATATCGGTAACATTTGGTGTCAGTTTTACAATTAGAGGCTTATCTAACACTTTTCTAACTTCTTTGGTTACTTGTTTTACGCCTTCATAAGTATTTCCAAATGCCATACATCCTGCTTTTACATTAGGGCAAGACAAGTTCAATTCAACCCCATCAATATCTAATGTATTTAATATTTTACAAAGTTCTACATATTCTTCGATACTACTTCCACAAGCATTTACAATAACAGCTGTATCAAATTCTCTTAAGAAAGGTAAATCATTTTGTGCAAAATATTCTACTCCTGGATTTTGCAATCCAATACTATTTAACATTCCACTTGGTGTTTCATAAACTCTAGATGGCTTATTTCCACTTCTAGGTTTTAAAGATGTTCCTTTGGTAATAATTCCTCCTAATTTGCTTAAATCAAAAAAGTTACTATATTCTCTTCCATATCCAAAAGTTCCTGAGGCAACTGTTACTGGGTTTTTCATTTTAATTCCTGCTAAATTTACTTCTGTATTCATTTTCTCCTCCTTATTTTATAAAATGGCTATGTTATACTTCTCCAAGCTTAACCATAAAAAATTAGATTTCAACATCTTTGGCATTAAAGACTGGTCCTGCTTTGCAAACATGTATATATTCTGGTGCATCTGCTGGACTTTTTGCTGTTTTTACTGCACAACCTAAACATACACCTAATCCACATGCCATCTTTTCTTCTAAAGAAATTTGACATGGTATATTTTTTTCCTTTGCTAGCTTTTGTACTGCTTTTAACATAGGTAGTGGTCCGCAAGCATAAATGGCATTTATTTTACCTTCTTCAATATCTTCTTTTAAATAATTAATCGCAAATCCTTGTTTTGCATAGCTACCATCGTCTGTTGTTAAAATAAGCCTATCGGATACTTCATTAAACTCTTTTTCTAACACAACAAAATCCTTGTTTCTAAATCCTAAATAAGTCGTAACATTTTTATTGTCTGCTTTTGCACATTTAGCTAATTCATAAAGTGGAAAAACACCAATTCCTCCGCCAATAATTGCTAGCTTTTCATAAGCTTCATACTTAAATGTTCCATAGCCAATTGGACCAACAATATCAACTTGTTTTCCAACTTCTCTTTTGGCTAAAATCTCGGTTCCTTTTCCTTTTACTTGAAAAATAAACTCTAAAATACCATTTTCTTTATCTAAGTTATAGATACTAATTGGTCTTCTTAAAAATGGCTCCGTTGTTTCGCTTACTCTTATTTCAATAAAATTTCCTGGTTTTGCACTTTTTACTATTTTGGGTGCTTTTACACTAAACTTAAATATGTCTGGTTTTAATTGTTCTTTTTTTACTAATTCTGCCATTATTTGCTCTGCCATAACTTTTCCTCCTTTAAAATTTATTTATTGCTTGGTTTAGTTCTTCTTTCATTCGTAATGCTTCTGCTCTTGTAGCTTGGGCATAGTTTTCTTCTGTGAATTGGTCTTTCCATATGTCTGATTTGTAAGCACACATTAAACTTCTTGATGCGTTTACAATACCTCCTAAACCTTTTGTATCAAATCCTAAGGCTATGTCGTTTGCTTTTCCTCCTTGTGCACCATACCCTGGTATTAGAAAATAGGTATGTGGTGCTATTTTTCTGATTTGTTCTAATTGTTCTGGATAGGTTGCTCCTACTACGGCTGCAACACTACTATATCCATTTTCTCCTTGCAATTCTTCTCCCCATTTTTCAACTAGGTTTGCTACTTGGCTATATACTTCTTCTCCACTTTCTAGTTTTTGGTCTTGCAATTCTCCTGATGATGGATTTGAAGTTTTTACTAAAACAAAAATTCCTTTGTTGTATTTTTTACAGTCTTCGATAAATGGTTTTACGCAATCAGTTCCCATATAAGGATTTACCGTAACAAAGTCTACATCATAAATGGCTTCTTCTTTTTCTGCAATTGTTGTTTTTCCTAAAAATGCATTTGAATATCCGTGCTGCTGTTGAACCAATATCTCCTCTTTTAATATCTGCAATTACTATCATTCCTTTTTGTTTTGCATATTTACAAGTTTCTTTAAAAGCTTCCATTCCTGGAATTCCAAACATTTCATAAAAGGCTATTTGTGGTTTGATCGCTGGTATAATATCACAAGTGCTATCTATTAATGCTTTGTTGTATTCTATAATTGCTTTTGCTACACCTTCTAGACTTTTTTCATATTTACTGGTTACACAATTTGGTAACATTTCATATCTTGGATCTAAACCAATTACAGTTGGATTATTCGTTTTCTTGATTTTTTCGATTAATTTATCCATTGCATTCATATTATTTCTCTCCATTCTTTTTCTTTAAATCCTACTAAAATTTTTTGGTTCGTAATCAACAGTGGTCTTTTAATTAGCATTCCATTTGATGCTAATAGTTCAATCTTTTCTTCTTCTGTTAGCTTATCTAATTTTTCTTTTAAATTTAATTCTTTGTATTTTAAACCGCTTGTATTAAAAAACTTTTTTATTTCTAGACCGCTTTGTTTTATCCATGTTTTTAGTTCTTCTTTTGTTGGGGTTTCTTCTACAATATGTCGTTCTTCAAAAGAAATGTTATTTACTTCTAAATATTTTTTTGCTTTTTGGCAAGTCGAACATTTAGGATATGCCACTAATAAATTTTTCATCGTTCCCTTCCTTTCTTGGGTTCGTCTAAATTTATACTACTGTCTAAACTGTTTTGTTTTTCTAACGGTACTCTTATTGGTGTATTGGTTTTATATTTTTCCTTTATCTTATCTTTATCTTTTTTTAACTCTTTTTCATAGATTTGCTCAGCCGTTTTTTCTAGTTCTTTTTTATCTCCATTGTTTTGTATTGTTTTTACTACTTTGTTAGCAAAATTTCCATGTTTTTCTTTTGCATTAGCTTCTTTATAAATAATTAATTCTTCTTCTGGAATTTCGTCTCTTTCTAGTAAAGCTGTTTGTCTTTCTTCCTCTGCTCTTTCAATTAGAAATAACTCATCTAATTTTTGATAAATTTTATGATGCTTAATAAATGTATCATCTATTAGTATGGTATCATTTGTTCTTCCTAATTCTTCTATTCTTTTTCTTAATCTTTTTTCTACTAATTTAGCTCTAAATTTCATAAAACATCTAAAAAGTAAAGGATTGGTATAAAGAATTTTTTTATGTTTTAAATCCATTTTCAGTTTTACATGTTCTTCATTATTATCTTTCATAAGAAATCTAAAGTAAGTTAATTTTATTTCTTTGAATACTTCGTCAACATGAATTACACCAATACCTTCCTTTTTTCCTAAGTAATCTGAAAAGGTTGTTTTACCTGCTCCAGATTCTCCTGTAATTCCTATTATTTTCATCTTCTCTATCCTTTTTGATAAACTATTTTTCCATTAACAATCGTATATTGTACTCTTCCTTTTAATTCTTTTCCAATAAAAGGACTATTTTTAGATTTTGATACTATCATGTCTTTCGTATAAGTATAAGTTTCATTTGGATCAAAAATAGTAATATCTGCTATTTTTCCTTCTTCAATAGTACCTCTATCAATATTTAGTAACTTAGCTGGGTTATAAGAAGTTAGTTTTACTAAATCTAAATAAGTTAAATCTCCTGTATCTACTAAATTCATAATTTCTGCTGATAATGCGGTTTCAAATCCGATAATTCCATTTGGTGCTGTAGCTAATCCCTTATTTTTTTCGTCTTCTGCATGTGGTGCATGGTCTGTAATGATGGCATCTATTGTTCCTTCTTTTAGTCCTTCTATAATAGCTTGTCTATCTTTTTCTTCTCTTAATGGAGGATTCATTTTTGCATTAACACCAGATTTTAAAACTTCGTCTACAGTAAAGGTAAAGTAATGTGGGCATGTTTCGCAAGTAATTTTTACCCCTCTTTTTTTGGCATCTCTTACCATATTTTTGGTTGTTTTTGTACTAATATGACAAATATGTGCTCTTACCTCATTTGTTTCTGATAAAACAATTTCTCTTGCTGCCATAATTTCTTCTGCTTCTGGTAATACCCCATCTACACCTAAATCTTCTGCTACTTTTCCAGCGTTAATTGCTCCGGCTGCTACTGATTTTTCTTCACAATGTGAAGCTACAAAGGTTCCTAATCTATCTGCTTCTATTATAGCTTCTCTCATCATTTTACTGTTTACAACTGGCATACCATCATCTGAAAAAGCAATGGCTCCTGCTTCTTTTAATTCTTTAAAGTTAACTAATTCTTCTCCCTTTTCTCCTTTGGATACAGAAGCATAAGGAAGTACATTACAAAGATCTACTTTCTTTGCTTCTTCTATGATTTTTTGCAAAACAATAGCGCTATCTGGAGTTGGTTTTGTATTTGGCATTGGACAAATTGTAGTAAAACCACCACAAACGGCGCTTTTGCTACCTGTTTCGATTGTTTCTTTATGCTCAAATCCAGGTTCTCTTAAATGGCAGTGCATATCAATCATTCCAGGTATAATATTAAAATTCATACAGTCAATTATTTTATCAACTTCATCTAATAGGTTATTTCCTATTTTTTTTATTTTGTCATCTTCTATCAAAATATCCTTTTTTTCAAATGTGTTTGTTTTGTAGTCTATTAATGTTCCATTTTTTAATAATAGTTTCATATAACTTTTTCCTCCCTTAAATATTTTTAGTATTTTATCATTTTTTTTGTTTTTTTTCAATATATTTTGTTAAAAAATTGACTATTTATTTTTAATATGATAAAGTGTAATTAACTATTGGTCTTTACTATTGGTGTAGCATAGAACCAATAAAATAAATGTAAGGAGGAAATATCATGTCTGATATTATATCATACTTATTTGAAACAAAAGCTGTCAAATTTTGTGAAGAAAACAAACCATTCTTTTTAACTTCAGGAACTATCTCACCTTACTTTGTAAACACTCATTTCCTATATGGAAATGAAGCAGAAGCAACCCAATTCCTATCTTATATTGATACT
>CATOLW010000053.1 GCA_951800935.1 uncultured Clostridium sp. | reverse complement strand
TTTCTTTTGTTTCTCCCATTTTTCTATTCTCCTTTCATTACTTTTTTTAGAAATTCGACTTCTTCTTCTGCATTTAATCTCATAAAAATTGGTTCTCCTTTTCCAATTACTTGTGCTTTTTCTATTTTATCATATTGTTTTAAATTTTCCCAGTTTTTCATATCATCTTTTTTGATTCCTATTTGTCTAAAAATATTGCTTGCCGTTTCTTTCATAAATGGTTGAATCAAAACAGCTATTTTTCTTAAATTTTCAATTAAATGATACATACAAGATTCTAATTTTAAAGTTTGTTCTTCTTTGGCTAAAGTCCATGGCATGGTTTCATCGATGTATTTGTTTGTTCTTGCAATTAAGTTCCAGATTTCTTGAATACTGTTTGCTATTTCATAATTGTTCCATTTTTCCTCAAATTTTTCAATTTGTGCTAATGTGTATTCTTCTAATTCTTTGTCTACTTCATTTGGTGTTCCTTTATAGTTTGGTATATTTCCTTCAAAATACTTGTTTACCATAGATATGGTTCGATTTAAAAGATTGCTTAAATCGTTGCATAAGTCAAAATTGTATCTTTCTACAAATGATTCTGGTGAGAAAATTCCATCTTGTGAAACTGGCATTTCTCTTAGTAAAAAATATCTAACACTGTCTAATCCATAGCGTTCGATTAATGTTTCTGGATAAATGACATTTCCTTTTGATTTCGACATTTTTCCATCTTTCATCATAATCCAGTTATGGACTAAGATGGTTTTTGGTAATGGCAAATCTAGTGCCATTAGGAAAATAGGCCAATAAATCAAATGAAATCTGGCAATATCTTTTCCTACGATTTGTAAATCTGCTGGCCAATATTTTTGAAATAAGGTGTCATCTTCTGCTAAATATCCTAATGCTGTGATGTAGTTTGTTAAAGCATCTAGCCATACATATACGACATGTTTTGGGTCTTTTAATACTTTGATTCCCCAGTCAAAAGAAGTTCTGCTAACACATAGGTCTTCTAATCCTGGTTTGATGAAGTTATTTATCATTTCATTTTTTCTGTAATCTGGTTTGATGAAATCTGGATGTTCTTCATAATATTTTAATAATTGGTCTGTATATTTTTTCATGTTGAAAAAATAGGATTCTTCCTTCATTAATTCCACATCTCTACCACAGTCTGGACATTTTCCATCTACTAATTGTGTTTCAGTAAAGAAAGTCTCACAAGGAATACAATACCATCCTTCATACTCACCTTTATAAATATCTCCTTGTTCCATAAAACGGTCGAAAATCTTTTGCACTACTTTTTCATGTCTTTCTTCTGTTGTTTGGATGAAGTCATCATATTCAATTCCCATTTTGGCCCATAGTTCTTTTGCCATTTTTGCCATTTTATCTACATATTCTTGTGGTGTTTGTTTTGCTTCTTTGGCTTTTTTCTCTATCTTTTGCCCATGTTCATCATTTCCTGTTAGCATATAAGCGTCTTCACCTTTTAATTTATGGTATTGCTTCATACTGTCTGCTAAAACAGTGGTATAAGCTGTTCCTATGTGGAATCTTCCACTTGGATAGTAGATTGGTGTTGTTACATAAAATTTATTGCTCAATTTTGTTCACTCCTTACGTTGTTTTTTGTGATATATTTCTTTTTTAGTTTTTCCATTTACTAGTAATATATTACCATATTATCAAAAAAATAGCAACATGATTTTGTTTTTGTGGATAGTAGCTTGGTAACATCTACCTTATTAATATGGAGGGGTGTACTTTTAATACTCCCCTCCTAGACCTCATTCTAAGCCTATTTTCTTAACCTAGAAATAAAATGGTACAGACATCGAACGCCATCCACTATCCGTTTCTAGATACAGTTCCCTGATTCTATGGTTGGCATCTAAATGACATTCAACCTGCTTTCCTATAAGTTCTTCACTTTTTTCTACTCCTACAAGAGATAACAAATTCCACATAAATTCATAAGCAGAACTTCTTTCGTTTGGATCAATCGGATACGTTATTTCCATTTCATCAAATTTAAAATAGAAATCGACTGTTACCCTTCTTGCCCGTAATTCCCTCCGAAATCCACAGGCAGTTATTGTTGCTAATTTCTTATAGCCTTCCATTTTGACTCCTCCTTTGGTGGTTAAGATTACTTGTAAGTTTATGCATTACAAGGATAATTATTTCACATTTACATAAAATTTGCAATTTTTTACTCATCTTTTGTTATATTTATCTTAAATAATTTAAATAATTCTACAATTACAACTGGTGCAAAAATCAAAGCCACCAATTCTATTATATTCTGAGTGGGAAGTACTGGTATACTAAATATTGTTCTTAAAGCTGGCACAGCAAGAATTACAAGCATTAATGTTGCAGAAGCAATAATCGCTCCTATCAATTTTGTATTATTAAATACTTTTGTTTGCAATAATGATTTTTTATTATCTCTTACATTAAATACATGTACTAGTTCTGATAAAGCAAGTGTTACAAATGCCATCGTTTGACCCACTTCTATTTTAGATTCATCTAAAGTTAAACCGTCAATTGGTGTATTGGTTGTTGCTAGTCCTATCATAAAAGCTGTTAGTGTTAAAAGTCCTATCATAACACCTTGATAAATAACACGCCAAGTCATTCCTTTGGTAAATACACCTTTACCTGGTTTTGTTGGTTTTCGCTTCATAATATCTTGGTTAGCTGGGTCAAAAGCTAAGGCTAAAGCTGGAAGTGAATCTGTTACTAAGTTAATCCATAAAATATGAATTGGTAATAAAATCTCTAAGTGAGAAATATCTGTAATGCCAAACCAACTAGCAAATAATGGGGTACAAAGTGTTGCCAAAAATAATACTACAATTTCTCCTACATTGCTAGATAATAAGAATTGAATTACCTTTAGAATATTATCATAAATTCTTCTTCCTTCTTCTACTGCTGATACAATGGTTGCAAAATTATCATCTGTTAAAATAACATCAGCTGCTTCTTTGGCAACATCGGTCCCAACAATTCCCATAGCACACCCAATATCAGAAGTTTTTAAGGCTGGACTGTCATTAACACCATCTCCTGTCATGCTAACGATTTCTCCATTTTTTTGCCATGCTTTTACAATTCTAACTTTGTGTTCTGGTGATACTCTAGCATAAACAGAATATTGTCTTACGTTTTTTTCTAGCTCTTCGTCAGACATTTTTTCTAATTCTAATCCTGTGATTGCTTCTTCCTCTTTTTCTAAAATTCCTAGTTTTTTAGCAATCGCTGTTGCTGTGATTTTATGGTCTCCTGTTATCATAACTGTTTTAATTCCTGCTGTTTTACATTTTTCTACTGCTACTTTTGCTTCTTCTCTTGGTGGGTCAATCATTCCAACCATACCAATAAAGGTTAAATCATTTTCGATATCTTTCATTTCTTCATTACTTGGCTTATGATCTATTTCTTTATAGGCACATGCTAATACTCTTAATGCTTCTTTTGCCATTTCTTCATTGTGCTGTCTTATTGTTACTGCATAATTTTCTAAATCTTGTTTTACTTCTCCATTTAGTAAATAAGCTTTACATCTTTTTAATAACTCATCTACTCCACCTTTGGTATAAACTATATATTTGCCATTTTGCTCATTTACAGTTGTCATTAATTTTCGGTCAGAATCAAATGGAACTTCGTTTAAACGAGGCGTTCTGTCATAAATACTTGGATCAAAATCTAGTTTAAATGCCATATCTACTAATGCGGTTTCTGTTGGATCTCCTGTTAAGGTTCCGTCGTTTGAAATTTTAGTATCATTGCACAACATATTACTGTATACTAATTTATTCATATCTTCTGTAGTTTCTTTTATACTTTTTAAATCTTGTGTTTTACTATTTATGAATACTTTTTCTACTGTCATTTTGTTTTGTGTTAACGTTCCTGTTTTGTCAGAACAAATTACGGTACTGCTTCCTAAAGTTTCAACAGCTGGAAGTCTCTTTACAATAGCATTTTTCTTAACCATTTTTTGGACACCAATAGCTAAAACAATCGTTGATACCGCAACTAATCCTTCTGGAATTGCTGCAACAGCAAGACTTACTGCTGTCATAAACATATGAATGGCTTCTTTTCCTTGTATTATTCCTACTACAAAGATAAAAGCACAAATAGCTAGTGCTGCTATTCCTAATGTTTTTCCTAGTTTATTTAATTTTTGTTGTAATGGTGTTTCTTGTTTTTGTGTATTGTTTATCATTCCTGCAATTTTTCCAACTTCAGTTGTCATTCCTGTTTCTACAACAATTCCTTTTCCTCTACCATAAGTAACTAGACTAGATGAAAATAGCATATTTACTCTATCACCTATTCCAATTTCTTCTCCTTCTATTTTTTTAGTTCTTTTTTCTACAGGTACAGATTCTCCTGTTAAAGAAGCTTCTTGTGATTTTAAATTGATGGCTTCGATAATTCTTAAGTCAGCAGGAATATAATCTCCTGTGTCTAGTACAACAATGTCTCCTGGTACTAATTCTTTGGCAGGAATAACTACTATTTCTCCATTTCTAATTACTTTTGATGCGTGGTCAGTTAGTTTTTGCAAAGCCTCTAATGATTTTTCTGCTTTGGATTCTTGGGTAACTCCAATGATAGCATTTACGATTACTACAATCAAGATAATAATAGTATCTGTTATTCCTTCTCCTTCCGCAATTCCAACTGCTCCTGATACAATTGCTGCAATGATTAGTACGATAATAGAAAAATCCTTAAATTGGTCTGCAAATCTTTGCAATAAAGTTTTCTTTTTGGCTGCTTTTAATTGATTGAATCCATACTTTTCTTGTCTTTTTTTTATTTCTTCTGCCTCTAATCCTTTCTCTAGATTGGTTTGCAATTCTTTTTCTACTTCTTTAATTTCTTGGTTGAACCATTTTTTGTTTTCCAATTTAAAATCACTCCTTTTTTATATTTTTTACATTTTCTAAATATTTATAAGTAGATTACAAAAAAGACCTTTAAAAAGAATGTATTTTCCATTCTTTTTAAAAGTCTCGCTTGACTATTTTTAGCCTTACTAACCAGATATTTTTTAATATCGCGACTGTTGATTAGTAATGAAAAAGCTACTCCCTTTTAATTTTTATCTTGGTGACCCCTACGGGAATCGAACCCATGATTCCACCTTGAGAGGGTGGCGTCTTAACCGCTTGACCAAGGGGCCTTGAAAATTACTTTTTAGTTATATCATTTTTTTATAATTTCGTCAAGCCCGCTTAAATCTAAAATTTCTTTTAGTCTTTTAAAGTTTTTACTTAAATACAAATAACCTATTAAAGCTTCAAAAGCTGTTGCATATCGATATTCTTGCACATTGGCATTTTTAGGCAAATGATGACTTTGAACATTTCTTCCACGTCTTACAATTTCTTTTTCTTCTTCTGTTAATTTGTCTTGAATTTCTTCTAAAAGTTTTGCTTGTGCTTGTGCTTTTACATGTTTAATTGTTTCAATATGTAATTTATGTGGCTTTAAATTAGTTTGATTGACTAAATTGGTTCGAATATATAATTCATATACACAATCTCCCACATAAGCCCATGTTAGTGGTGATAGTAAATTAATTTCTTCTTCTGGTCTATTTAAATTAATCCATTCTTCCATTTGTTACTTCCTTTTTTATAATAATAGATGTGTCCCCAATACGACAAAATGTCGCACTAAGAAACGTCCCCAATGGGACATTCTATTGTTATTTTTCCAATTACTCCGTTTTTAAATTCATCTAGTAAAATTCTTGCTGTTTTTTCTTCGTCGATGTTTCCTCCGTGCGATGATACATCCTCTTTTTCTTCCTATTTCTAGCATGATTTCATATATGTTTTCGTTTTCTGGTTGTTCTTGTTGTAATTTTTCTTCTATTGAGCTTTCTTCTATTTTGTATCTTTCACATAACTTATTTTTATGGTTTTCTAGCAAGAATTTTGTTAAGTAATAGGCAATGTCTACTTTTTCTAAAATGTCTTCCTTGATGGTTCCTGTGAATGCCAGGTTTAAAGCTACTTCTTCACTTTCAAATTTTGGCCATAGTACACCTGGTGTGTCTAATAATTCAATTTTATCATTGATGCGAATCCATTGTTTTTGTTTGGTTACTCCTGGTTTGTTTCCGACTCCTGCTGTGGTCCTTTTTGAAATTCGATTGATAAAGGATGATTTTCCAACATTTGGTATTCCGAAGTATCATGGCTCTTATTTTTCTTCCGATTCTTCCTTTATTAGCTTGCGTTTGTAATTCTTCATCCATAATGTTTTCTATTTTTCGAATGCATTGATCGATTCCTTTTCCAGAGTTTGCATCTGTTAATACTGTTGGTATTCCTTTTTTTTCAAAATATTGTACCCATAATTGATTCTGCTTTTCATTTGCTAAATCACATTTATTTAGTACAATGATTTTTTTCTTTCCTTTGGTGATACTTGCTATATCTGGATTTTGACTAGATAGTGGTATTCTTGCGTCTAGTAGTTCAATTACAATGTCTACTATTTTTAAGTCTGCTTCTATTTGCCTTTTGGTTTTTGCCATATGACCAGGGTACCAGTTGATGTTCATTTTATTTTCTTCATTCATTATTTTCACTTCCTTTGCTTTGCCTCTACTATTTCAAGCTAATTTTTACATCGTTCTATAATTATTTTTATCCGCTCTATCATCCATTTGTCTATCAAATTGCTCATTCTTATAAAACCAGTCCGTTTTTTTATCTTTTGGATTGGCTTTTCTATTTTTATCTAATAACAAATCAAATAATACTGCTACTGGTATTGCAATTCCTATTAGTGAAACAAATGTAGTTAAATACATTCCCATACTATCTGCTGTAATTTCAGCAGTAGTATTTAACATAGCTGTTATTCCTGTCATTAGGTTGGTTCCAAAGTACATTCCATAAGAAAGTAAATAAATTAATGCTCCTATTATTTTTCTTTTTACAATTAATAACATACATACCAATACAACAAATAGTAAAACAATTTCCATCGATTGATTAAATGGTACAATTCCTCCTAAGCTTCCTCCCATTTCATAAGTAAATGCTACTACAATTCTAAGTATCCAAAACATTGCCATAAACATAACTAACATAATTGTTGAAAAATTTTTCATTTGTTTTCCTCCTATCTTAAAGAGTGTCCCCTAATCCCCAAAACAGGGATTTTAAGGAACGTCCCCTTAATCCCTTTTAAAAAAAGACGGAAAAATCCGCCTTTTTGCTTTATTTTAATCTACAAAGTCAAAATCATCTTTGAATTTTTCTTTAAACATTTCAAATACTTTGTTTAATATCTCTTCGTCTTCGATGCTTACATAAGATTCTTCATCTGCTTCTTCATCTGTGTCTTCTACTTTTAAGATTACTACTTCTCCTTCTTCCTCTTCTCCTTCTTCTGTAACTGGTAATAATACTACATATTCTTCTTCATCTAATGCTACTAAATCTAAAAATTCAAATTTTACTTCGTTTCCTTCTTCATCGTTTAATATTACTATGTTATCT
>CATOLW010000052.1 GCA_951800935.1 uncultured Clostridium sp. | reverse complement strand
TAGTCTAATTTCTTTTTACCTAAAAGCCAAACTTTTTGTATTTTGCTATTTTGTTCAAATACACTTGAAATGTTACTTTGTATAAAATCAATTTTTCCTATTGGAATATTAGGATTTAATATAATCATTGCTATAAATTTGTTATTCATAAAAATTCGTTCCTTTCTTTTATGCTGCTATATTAAATATCTCTTTTTTGTTTCTTTCGGCATTTTTTTGTTTTCTTTCTCTTTGTTTTGAGTAATACTCTTCAAGCCATTCTTCCTTATACATATCTATTTTTTTCTTGTGTTTCCTTAATTTGAACATATTAGTATATCTTCTAACATCTTTCTTTTTCATACTAACTCTACAATTGTTTTTTATAGAAATAACTAAAAATGTTCCTAGTATAATATTTCCTCCAACAATTCTATTAAAGTCCTCTGCATTGGCATTTTTGTTTGCAATAAGTATAGTATCTTTGCTTAGTTTTAATCTAAAAAGATTTTCTCCAATAAATGCCTTAATAAATTTTAAACTTGGTGGAATTTTAACCATTTGTACCTCTTGATTTGGTATTACTAATAAAACTTTAATTCTCATATGTATTTCCTTCCTTTCAACCTACCATAAAGAAATTTGGCAGTTGCCTTTTACAGTAGTTTCTTTTAATATAATTTGATTTTTTCTTTGTCTTTCAATAATAATCTTTTTATTATTTTGATTTGTTTCTTTTTGTTCTTCAGTATTAGGATGAATATAGAACTTTCTAAATTTCCAATATTGCAAAAAGAATAAAGGGGTTTCCATTTTAAATTGTATTTTCTGTGATAAAGAATCTCCACAATATACAACAGCTGGTATACCATATAATGATAGTTGAATATATGTCATATAAACACATACATCTGCAATATCTGTACCTTCTATAAGTAAGTCTTTTTGATAATTAATATCTCTCTTTTGCAATGCTTTCGCAAATGATAATAACATACCGACCAGCTCCACAAGTTGGATCGGCCATTGCTACAAATCCATTTTCTTCAATTTCCTTTTTAAAAGCATTTTTATCCTCAATAGTCATCTCTGCCATCATGTCTGACACATGTGAGGGGGTAAAAACTTGTCCTAAATGTTTATCTTTAGACTTTGTATTCATGTAAATAGGACCTAATATATCTGTTATTTCTTTGCATTCTTCATACATCATAATTAATTCACCAAACATTTTAGGAAATAAATTCTGTTCTTCCTTACTATAAGATTTTATAGTTCTTAAATATTCCTGTTCCATTGTTTGATTTTTTGCAAAAGTATTATAAATACTTATAGCACACATTTTTACGAAATCTGAAAAGACTTTTAGTCTATCATGTCTATAACATATAGCATCATAAGCCTTTATAAATTCCTTATTTTTTATTTCATACATTTTCACCATTCCTTTAATAAATAAGAAAAAGACAGATTATTCTGTCTTTTCCGCTTATGCAGCTTTTTGAATATCAGCCACATCATTTTTGTGTATATTCATTGTTCTAAATCCTGTTATTACAGGCTTGATAATAGTACAATTATTGCTGTTAGCATCTGCAATTGTTAGGAAATGACCTTTTGCTACTTGTGATACTATAATTTGTGTGTCTTTTGAATATTCCTCAACAAAGTTGTAGTCGGCACAAGATTCTGCATCATCAATAAACAAAGGTAAGTTTACTCTACTAATTTTATTGAACATATTAGCAAATTCCATAGCAGTTGCAATTGTTTCTGACCTAGATAAATCAGCTAATGGATAGCCTTGATAAGTAATCACAAAATCATCCTTTATTTCTCCAGTAGTTTTTAGAACAGAATAAAACTTAATATTAACATCTTTTAAGTATTGTTTTGCAAGTTTCATTTTTTCTTCAATATATGTAATATATAGCTTTTGAACAATTTTTTTTGCTTCTTTTGCATTTTCTATTAGTTGCTTATGAGACATTATTTCACTACTAAATTTTTGAATATCTAATTTAGCATTTTTGATGTTAGTTTCTTTTATTCTAATCTCATTATTGAATTTATCTATTTCTAGCTTTTCGTTTTCTAGTTTTTTGATTTTATCTTCTACAACAGCAATTTGTTTGCTTTTTTCAATTGTTGTTTCTCCTTCTAGTGCGTGATATTTGCATTTTTCAACCATCAATTTTGAACTTAAGTCTTTCTTTTGAGTATCTAATAAGTTCTTTCTTTCAAAATCAGCAGTTAGGCTTTTTTTCATATTTTCTATTGTTTTTATCTTGCTATTGTCTTGAATATGTTGACCACAAGTAGGGCAATCACAAACAGTTCCATTTTTTATTGCAAGATATTTTTTCTTTCCTTCTGTCATACGCTTTTCAAGCTCTGCAATTTCAGTTTCCTTATTAAGTATATCTTTTTCTAAACTATCAACCACTTGCTTTTGTTTTTCTTTATTTACAATATCTTGATTAGTATTTAAAAAAGCAAGTTCTTGCCTTGCTAATGATAATTCAATATCCTTTTCAAATTTTTTATATGCTGATAATTTTTCATTTACGATATTTTGTGCATATTCTATTTTTCCATTTAATGAAGTAATTGTTTGATCTGATACTTTTATATTTTGATTTAACTCGTAAATATATGTAGGAATATCTCTAGGGATACCTTCCAAAATCTCTTGTTCCTCTATGCTTAAATTGTTGTACGAAATATCCATAAAAATATTAGGCATATTTAGATTTATAAAATTCTCTTTTTCTTTTGGTGTAAGCATTTCATAATATTTGATATCTTTCAGAGTTTTTATATTTCCACATATAGCATTTTTTAGTTCATTGTCTGATAGTTCTGTAAATTCCTTTCCTGTAATTGATTGTAATTTGTGTTCATTATATATAAATTCTAGTTCTTCAACACTTAATAAAGTATATATTTCTCTAGTAGATACATAAAAGTATTTTTGGATTAAATCATTTTGTTGTTTAGTATTTAATTTATCGAATATAGTTTTAGGCTTTATATCTGACAAATATTTATCGACCATTTCTTTTTGTTCTCCAGGTCTTTTACTTAAAAAATAAAAAGGATTCAAAATAGATAATAGTAACTTTTTGTCTTTGAAAAATCCCATCAAATCAGCTTGTGTTACCATTTTACCATCTAATGATATGAAATTCTTTTTATTGTCAAGTCTGTGTTTTCCACGAATAAGTATATGATTATGGTCTTGATTATCTCTAAAGTGAAGTTCTCCATAGGAAGCATCACATTTTTTATTGATAAGACAAGCCTTCTCGTCTCCAGTTAAATTTGTTCCTAAAATGATATTAATAATTGCAAATAAAATATTACTTTTACCGGATCTGTTTTTTCCACTTACTTTAGTTATATCGTATAAGTCAGTTTCAAATACTTTTTTGTACTTTCTAAAGCCGAATTGTTTTAATATAGTTAAATTTCATTTTCTTTTATTTCCTTTCTTTCTAGCATAAGGTTTTCGTAAATATTTCGGTAAAATCCAATCTTCTGTACCATCTTTGAATCGAACATGATAATCGAGATAATAAGGGTCTCGTTCTAGTATTATTGCCGATTCTTTATAATAGTATTTTCCATTGTTTTGTCCAGGACCATATACAAAAACCTTGCTACCATCCTTGAACTCATTGTGCATTGTATATCTCCTTTTTTTGTTTTGAGCCTTGACTTTTGTATTTTGATTCATGTATAATATATATAAATCAAAGCCAATGGCTTATTGAATAACAGTAGTATAAGAGTTCCTTTCTTATGCTGCTATATTTTTTTCCATTTTTTGAATAAAGTTTAAATCTAGTGCAAACTTTCGACCTTCAATTTCCTTAATTTCTGTAAATTGTACTAGTGTACCTAATTCACAATTTTGTAATTCACTTGCATATTCAGGTTTTACTATAATATTGTGTTGTTTATCTTGCATATCGTAAAATTTTCCAATTGTATAGTCTTTTAGACCTGATTTAGTTTGTATTTTTTCACTAGATAAAGATTCAAATACATAGTAATTATCATAATTTTCAGTATCTTGTTGTTTTTCGTTTGTTGATTCTTTTGATTTTTCTTCAGCTTTTTTAGTTTTACTTTTTGTCTGTTTTTTAGGCTTTGTTGTTTCTTTTGTTTCTGTCATATCAGTAGTTTCACTTTGTATTTGTTTATTATCTTCTTTTGTTTTTGCAACTTCAGCATTTTTAGTTTTCGTATTACTTTTTTGAGTAGTAACAGGTTTTGTATCTGTGTTTTGTTGCTCTTTTTTTACATTGTTATTCACATTTTGAGTATTTTCTGTGGATAAATCTTTTTGTACTTGCTTGGTTTGTGGAATTTGAGAATTAGAAATAAAATCTCCTTTTTTTACGATATCTAAAACATAATTATTGAATTTATTTCCTAAGAAATTTGTTTGTTCTTTTCTTGTTAAAAATAAAGTAAATAAATTATTTAATGAATTACCCTGTAATTGTTGTAATTGTAAATAGGCATCTATGTTGTCTATTGATTGTTGACCTGTAATTCTCATAAGCCATATTCGATCCATTGAAATCTCTGGAATGAAAAATTTTAGCCAAGCAATACGATTACATGCCGTTTTTCCATTAGCATCTTTTTGTAAATAACTACAACTAGAATTACATGGTGTTGGCTTCCATAAGTTTTTTTCTTTTATTCTTCCAGTATCTTCGCCATCCATACAATAACAAGCTGCTCCTCCTTGATTATATCTAACTCTTTTTATAGTAAATGTATCTTTGCCTAAAAGCTGTATGTCTAAAGTTGTTTTTCCCTTAATTAGTTCATCAAACTTGTTTAAATATTGTTGCATATTACTTTCTTGAATTTTTGCTATGAAATATCCATAGTCTTTAACTCTTGTTTTGCCATTAACCAAAATTTGCTCTCCGATGTTGAACTCTACCGAATAACTGGCAATTGTAAGTTTCTTGTTTCTTTCATTTTTAATCTTCCTTTCTTTTTTATGCAGCAACTAATTCTTGCATACAATATTGTTTTTGATTTACCATTGTTCTATCAATAGTATAAATAGGATATAAAGAATCCTTTATTACACATATACCAACTTGTTCCTTTAAAATACCAAGTTTAATTAATTGTGGTATCATTGTAGGCTTATATTTGAAATCAACTACAATTTCGTTTTCTTTTAGCATTCTGCTATTTTGATTTAGTGTAATATCAGCAAAATGTGCTGTTTCATTTGTTGCTGGATCAGTTCCAAACAAACTTAATTGTAAATTTCCATTGGTATATCTTGAACTAACAATAAAGCAATTTGTAAAAAGTGTTTCGTATAATTCAAAATTAAATCCACTTTTCATAATTTAAAATCTCCTTCCATTATTTTTGTGTAAAAGATTTCTTTAATAAATCCTCCTTTCCCTTATTTTTGGGTAAAAAAATAGAAAGTTAAGCAACCTTAAAAGAGGGGGGCATCTTTTAAGATTCTAACTTCCTTTTTTATATAAACACGACAAATAATCTATATAAATGTCTTGTTTGTACCCATTTTATGCTACATTGTTTTACAATGTAGATATACTACTACTAACTTTTATTTAGTAGTTATGCCATAAAGTTATACTTTATGGATAGTTATAGTAAAAACTATAACATAATCTAATACACACTTATATTTTACACAGTTTTTTTATTGATTTCAATAAGCACGGCTTAAAAAATTTTTTCGTTGAAATATAAGCATTTTTGAACATTTTTAGTATCAAATTTTTAAATTTTTTTACAAGAAATTTTTACATACTTACAGATACAATGATTACAAAAGATAAAAAAAAATTTTTTTGAGCATTAACATATAGAAAATATTTATATACAATCATCGTGAAAGGAGGAGAAAATGCCAAATTACTATTTTACATACTGGATTGCGCGATATGGGAAAGATACTTTTAAAAATTTAGCTGATAGAATATGCAAAAAGATAAAATTACCAATAGAAATAATAAAAAAGATTGGTAAAGATGAAGTATTAGTCCAATATTGTCTTGTTGTATATTATGTTGTAGCTTTAAATTATTTTGGGTTAAATAAAAAACAAATATCTTTTATGTTAGATTTAGGGCTAACACCTGGTACAAGTAAAGCATTTCCACCAGGTGAAATTTTAAGAGATCAAGAAGAACTTATCCCAGAAATCGAGGATTACATTAGAAAAGATTTAAAATTGTATAACAAATAGGGAGGTGAATGGCCTATGAATTATAGGGACATTATTAATTTTGTATTTAACAAAAAAGAAGATGAGGAATTGTTTGATTTAGAGGATTTGGAAAGAGAACGATGCAAAAATAAATCAAGCCTAGCCTATGACGAAATTATCAAATTTATTGATACAAGAGTACATCCAAAATCAAGAAATAAATTAAAAAATTTACTATCAAAATATAATGATGTAGAATGTGAGTATTTATGCAAAGAGAATGAATTACTATATAGAAATGGTGTTGCTGATGGTGTAAAATTTATCATAACTGCATTAACTATCAAATGATATATCTACGAAACAATAATTTAGCAAATAAATTATAATTATTCTAATTTTATGGTATATTATATATTAAATAAGAGGTGATTTCATGGATTTTTTTGATATGAATTTTAGTACACTTTTCTTAGAGCGACACGGAAAATTAATTTATGATAAAATAGAAAAACAAATAATAGAAGAAAATTCTAGTCATTATGACGAAAACTATATTGAGATTATTTTTAAAATAGCTTTTTTAGATTTTTTTGGATTAACTCTTAATGAAATAAAAAAAATGATTGAAGATATTATGCTAGGTCAACAAGTAAATATTGAAAATTTAAGTTCTATTCATAAAAAATCTATTTTTGCTATTCAAAAATATTTAAAAGAAGCAACAAAAAAAGCTAGCAATGACAATAGTAGGTATTAAAATCAACCTACTATTTTTTATATTGCAGTATCATAAAAGCAAGTAATAATTACTTGCTTCTACTTTTATAACTTTAGTTTTCTTGTATTGTATATTCAGATATATTAGGTTCTTTTATATCTTCATCTTTAACAATATCAAACTCATAATGATAATCTGAGACAATATTAATTTTATTTTCTCCATCTCCTACTGTACCATTAAATTCTCTAACTTTTAAACCGGTTTCTTTATCAAAGTAACATACGTCATTATTATGATTATTAAAACACATTAAATCAAAACAACCTATTTGTATTCTATAACATTCTTTTCCATTACATTCTTCCGTTTTTATTGAAGATTTTATAGCTCTTACAATAAATTGCCATACATTTTCTGTATATAATCCTTCTGCTATTTGAACTGCACCAGGAACTCCATTTCCATCTAATATAGCAACTTTACTTCCTGGAACATCAAAATAAAGATGAGAGATTTTGTCATCAGTATAGTTAATTAGTGTTCTTGTGCCATCTTCATTTAAAGATTTAACTGTAGATAGACTCTTATTTCCTTTTTTGTAACTTGTATATATTTGTAAATTATTTCCTTGATATTGGTATATTGTTGCATAATAGTTTTCTGCATTTCTATATTTTTCTATGTTACTCTGT
>CATOLW010000051.1 GCA_951800935.1 uncultured Clostridium sp. | reverse complement strand
AAAAAAAAAGAGTAGCTATGAAATTAGATACAGTCTATATTATGAAACATGTAGAAATTCCAATTTCTATCGTTGAATGTGGATTTTTATCCAATCCAGAAGAAGAAAAACAATTATTAGAAGACGACTATCAAAACCGATTAGCTTGGGGAATTTATAATGGAATTACCGATTATTTTTATGATAAAAATTAACTCTAGGTGTGAATTTAGAGTTGATTTTTGCTTTTTTTTACATAATGTGTTATAATAATAATGTAGTATAAAACAAAGGAGGAATGCTTATGGATAAAATAATAGATTTTGAATTAGAAAACAAAGCAAGAAAGGCAAAGGAAAGAATAGAAGAAGAAACAGGTAGAAAAGTATCAGAAAAAGGAATGGAAGTCTTAAGACAGAAAATCATAGAAGCAGATGAAATGGAAAAAATAAGAACAAATAGAATGGAAAAAAGAAGGAGAAATCTTAAAAAAGCTGGAATTGGAGCTATTGCATTAGGAGGAGTAGCAACAGCAGTTGTTGGAAATAGTATGAAAGACCACTCCATAGAAGAAGACTTTAATAAAACACAAGTAAAACAAGAAACAGAAGTTTCCAACAAAATGCCAGAAGAAATGATAGAAGAAAATCGAATTGTTCAAGATATAGTAGAACAATATAATGCAAGATATCCAGAAGCACCAATCAAAGAAGAAGATATAGGAATACTAGAATATAGACCCAATTATTTAATTAAGCAAACCAATGAAGATGAAAGTATTAGTTATATCTATGATGCTAAAATGACAGAATCAGGATTAAAAGAAAACCAAAAAACAGTATATAACAAAGAATATGGAGTTTTAGAAAAAGATGGTTACCACACGGAAGGAATTTATACAGTTGTTAATAAACAAGACAATACAATTTTAACAACAGTTGCCAATTTGGATAACTACATAGTAGAAATTGAAGCTTTAAGTGTATTTGCACCAGATAATCAAGAATATAGAAAAGGCGATAAACAAATTCATTTTAATTTAGATGGTGTAGATGGAGCAAATGTTTATATAGACTTAAAAGATAAAGTAAATAAAATATTAGAAGCAAGAAATAACGAACAAAAAGAAGAACAAGGCTATGAAATAGGAGATTAATAATTAAAATTTAAAAATGCATAAAATTTCCACTCTTTGCAAACAATATGTGTAAAACATATTAAAAGCAAGGAGTGGAATTTTTTTGAAAACAAACAAAGTATTAAAAATAAATGGGACATTACTAGATAAAAATCAACTAGAAAATCATTTACAAAAAATAGCCTCAAGTCATAACTTAGTAGAACAATCGCAAAAAGAAACCTATCCCATACCACATATGATAGAAAATTTCAAAGTGATTGAAGAAGTATATCACCTATTAAACGAACATTTAAAATTAGGAATTAGTATTCATCCAGCAGGAGAGTGGCTATTAGATAACTTATATATCATAGAAGAAACGGTTAAACAAATTGAAAAAGAATTAACTTTAAAAAAATATACCAACTTTGTAGGAATCGAAAATGGAGCTTATAAAGGATTTGCAAGAATTTATGTATTAGCAGCTGAAATTGTAGCTTATACTGACAATAAAATAGAAAGAAAAGACTTAGAAGATTACTTAGCAAGTTATCAAACAAAAAAAACACTAAGTATGGAAGAAATATGGAATATTGGGCTATTTCTTCAAATTACTATGATTGAAAATATAAGAGAAATTTGTGAAAAAATATATCATTGTCAAATGCAAAAATACAAGGCAGAAAACATTGTAGAAAGGTTGGTAGAAAATAAAAGTAGAACAGAGCAACAATTTAAGCATAATCAAAAAAAGCTAGAAAAAGATGTAATTACCAGTATAAAATATCCATTTATTGAATACATGTCATATATTTTAAAACGATATGGAAAAAAAGGATTTAGTTATCTTAAAGCCTTAGAAGAAGCAGTAGAAATGACAGGAACAACCGTATCAGAAGTAATCAAAAAAGAACATTTTGATATTGCTGTTAGAAAAGTATCAATTGGAAATAGCATAACTAGTATCAAACGAGTTCAACGAATTAATTTTTTAGAAATATTTGAAAAAATTAATGGAGTAGAAGAACTTTTAAGACAGGATCCAAGCAAAGTATATGAAAAAATGGATGATAAAACAAAGGAATATTATAGAAATAAGATCAAAGAAATTTCTAAAAAGACAAAAATATCAGAAATTTATATTGCTAAAAAAGCATTAGCATTAGCAAAAAAAGCTAAAACAACTGAAAAACAAGCACATATTGGAAATTACTTAATAGATAGAGGAATTAACGAATTATACGATACTTTGCAATATAAAATAAGTAGACAAATGACTCCTAAAAATAAAACAAAGGTATATTTATTAGCAGTAGCAATGTTTAGTATTTTATTATCTTTTCGGAATGAGCAGTTTACTAGGACTAAATCTTTTAAGTTTTTTATTATTTTTAATTCCTGCTTCAGAAATTGCCATACAAACCATACAATATACCTTAAGTAAAATAGTAAAACCAAAACCAATTCCCAAATTAGATTTTTCCAATGGAATTGATAAAGAACACAAAACAATGGTAGTCATTCCAACGATTTTGAAGACAAAAGAAAAAGTACAAGAATTGATGAGAAAATTAGAAGTATTTTATCTAGCAAATCAATCGCCCAATATTTATTTTACCTTGCTTGGAGATTGTTCAGAAAGTGAAAAAGAAGAAGAAAAATATGACATAGAAGTAATAAATGAAGGCAAAAAATTAGTAAAAGAATTAAATGAAAAATACAAGAAAAATCAAGATAAAATGCCAATTTTTAATTTTATCTATCGAAAAAGACAATGGAATGAAAAAGAAGAAGCCTATTTGGGTTGGGAACGTAAAAGGGGAATGCTTACACAATTTAATCAATATTTATTAGGAAAAATAGAAAATCCATTTCGAAGCAATACCCTAGAAGGTCAAGAAAAAGAAAAAATGAAATATATGATTACTTTAGATGCAGACACTGATTTAGTCTTAAATTCTGCTTTTGAACTAGTAGGGGCTATGGCACACATTTTAAATGAGCCAGTTATCGATAGCCAAAAAAATATAGTAATAGATGGTTATGGAATTTTACAACCTAGAATTGGTGTAAATTTACCAATTAGCTATCAAACATTATTTACTAAAATATTTGCAGGAGCAGGAGGAATAGATTCTTATACCAATGCGATATCAGACATTTATCAAGATAACTTTCAAGAAGGAATTTTTACAGGTAAAGGTATTTATGATTTAGTTACTTATGAAAAAGTATTAAAAAATCAAATTCCAGAAAATACAGTGCTAAGTCATGATTTACTAGAAGGCTGTTATTTACGATGTGGATTAGCATCCGATATCATGTTAATGGATGGTTATCCAACTAAGTACAATAGTTTTATGAATCGACTTTCCAGATGGATAAGAGGAGACTGGCAAATAGTAAAATGGATGAGGATAAAAAGCCCTTTAAATTTACTTTCTAAATATAAAATATGGGATAATTTAAGAAGAAGTTTAATCGAAATAGCTATTATAGTAGCAATCGTGTATAGCAATGTAATTGGTATTAGGGAACAAAAATCAGTTTATGGAATTATTATAATACTAATCGGAATAGCGATTTTTCCATATCTACTAGAAATTATAAATACATGGATTTTTAAAAAAGAGGGAGAAGAAAAGCAAAAAACATTTGCTCCTAAAATATCAGGAGTGAAAGGAGCTTTTTTAAGAGCCATAATTAGTATTCGGATGTATTCCGTATAAAGCCTATATATCAACAAAAGCTATTTTGAAAACTTTATACCGAAGCATAATATCGCATAAACATTTGTTAGAATGGACTACATCAGAAGAAGCGGAAAAACAAGCAAAATCAAATTTAGCATCTTATTATAATCAAATGGCAGTAAATGTATTAGTAGGAATTATTAGTGTAGGCTTAGGTTTTTTAAAAGTAAATTGGTTTGCAGTTATATTAGGAGTATATTGGATGACTGCTCCAACTATCATGTGGTATATTAGCAAAGAAAGCAAAAAAATAAAATCAATTGAACAATTAAGCAAAGAAGAACAAGAATATATTTTAGAAATTGGAAAAAGGACTTGGAACTTTTTTGAGACTTATTTAACAGAGGAAAATAACTATCTAATTCCTGATAATTACCAAGAAGATAGAAAAGAAAAAATTGTACCAAGAACCTCCTCTACCAATATAGGACTTTCTTTATTGGCTGTTATTTCTGCTTATGATTTACAATATATTGATTTAGATAAAGCAATGGACTTAATAGGAAAAATTATTAATACGATAGAAAGCTTAGTCAAATGGAATGGGCATTTATATAATTGGTATAACATAAAAACCAAAGAGCCATTAATGCCAAGATATGTATCGACAGTAGATAGTGGGAATTTAGTAGGATATTTGTATGTAACCAAGGTTTTTTTAGAAGAGTCAAGTAAAAAAGAGGCTTTATTGGTAGAACGAGTTAACAAACTAATAGAAAATACAGACTTTCATGTACTTTATCATCAAGAACAACAAATTTTTTCCATTGGTTTTAATATTGAGGAAAACAAGTTAAGTGATTCATATTATGATTTATTAGCATCAGAAGCAAGACAAGCAAGTTTAGTAGCAATTGCTAAAAAAGATGTACCAAGTAGACACTGGAATCATTTGAGTAGAACATTAACAACATTACTTGGCTATAAAGGTTTAGTTTCCTGGTCTGGAACAGCTTTTGAATATTTAATGCCAAATATTAATATTCCAAAATATGAAGGCAGTTTATTAGATGAGTCTTGTAAGTTTCTAATTAAAACGCAGATGGAATACAGTAAAAACTTAAATATACCTTGGGGAATTTCAGAATCGGCTTTTAATGTAAAGGATTTGCAAGCAAATTATCAATATAAAGCTTTTGGTGTACCTTGGCTTGGTCTAAAAAGAGGACTAGCAGATGAAATGGTAGTTTCTAGTTATGGTGGGATACTTGCGATAACAGAAGCACCAAAAGAAGAAATTAAAAATTTAAAATGGCTAGAAAAAGAAGGAATGTATGATAAATATGGATTTTATGAAGCCATTGACTACACCCCGGAAAGAGTAGAAAAAGGTAAAAATTCGGCTATTGTTAAAACTTACATGGCACATCATCAAGGTTTAATTCTACTTAGTATAAACAATTTATTTCAAGACAATATCTTACAAAAAAGATTTATGAAAAATCCTGAAATAGAGGCAGTTAGTATTCTTTTACAAGAAACAATGCCAGAAAAAGCAATTATAACAAAAGAGAAAAAAGAAAAAGTAGAAAAATTAACATACAAAGATTATGAAAATTATATACAAACTACTTTTAAGAAAATAGATGAAAGATTAATTACAGGTAATTTTATTTCAAATGAAGACTATGTAAATGCCATAAACCAAAAAGGGCAGGGTGTTAGCAAATACAAAAATATTTATATCAACCGATTTAAAGAAACTGACGACTATCCACAAGGAATTTTCTTTGCCATTAAAAATATTAAAACGAAAAACATTTGGAGTTCTAATTATTCTTATAATGAAAACAAAGAAAACCAATATCAAATTAGCTTCATGCCAGATAGAACGAAACAAGAAATGACCAATGGAAACATAAAAACAACGATTGCAACAACCATAAGTTCAAATTCTCCAGTAGAATTGAGAAGAGTTATTTTAGAAAATCAAGGAAACGAAGAAGAAATTTTAGAAGTTAATTGTTATTTTGAGCCAGTATTATCTCCCAAAGAACAAGACTATGCTCATCCAGCATTTAATAATTTATTTTTAATGAATCGATGGGATGAAGATACCAATAGTATTATCATACAAAGAAAAAATAGAGAAGTAAATAGTCCTAAAATTTATCTAGGAGCTACTTTATCCACAAATAATGAAACAATTGGGGATTTTGAATACGAAATCGATGGAGAAAAATTCATAGAACAAGGAAATTTAGGAATTCCTAATAAAATAAAAAATTCGATTCCATTATCGAAGAAAACAGGACTGGTAACACAAACCATAGTAGCATTAAAAAGAACCATAAAAGTAAAAGCAGGGCAAGAAGCTATTATTGACTTTATTTTATCAGTGAATGAAAAAGAAGAAACAGTCATTGAAAACATTAAAAAATATCAGTCAACTAAAAATGTAGGAAAAGAATTTGAACTAGCAAAAGCAAAAGTAGAAGCAGAAAGCAGATATTTAAGTAGAAAAGGTAGTGATATTGCGATTTACCAAAAAATGTTATCTTATCTTGTTTTCAATAACCCTATCAAATCACAACTTTTATTGGAGAAAAACAAACAAGGAAGTTTTCATCAAAGTGATTTATGGAAATATGGAGTTTCTGGTGACTTACCAATCGTTTTAATAAAAGTAAGAAATGTGAATGATACCTATATTATCAAAGAAGTTTTAAAAGCCTATGAATTTTTCAGAATGAAAAATGTGGAAACAGAAATTATAATTTTAGATGAAGAAAAACATAGTTACGAAAACTATGTAAAAGAAGAAATTGAAGGAAGTATTTTAAACCATCATATGGGATATCTAAAAAATCAAAGAGGAGGTATTTTTACCTTAAGCAAAAGTGAGATTGAAAAAAAGGATATCCAGCTATTAGAGTTTTTAGCAGAAATCATAATTGATAGTGATAAAGGAGACTTAAAAAATAATATCAAAGAATTAGAAGAAAATTATTTAGAAAAACAAGAAGTAATTGGAGAAGAATTAGTAAAACCAATGGTTATCGAGGAAGACAAAGAAGATATTGATTTACTTGCTAATCATGAAACTTTAAAATACTACAATGAATATGGTGGATTTTCAGAAGATGGAAAAGAATACTGGATTCGAACAAACCAAAAAAATAGATTACCTACAGTGTGGAGTCATATT
The DNA here is from genome assembly GCA_951800935.1 of uncultured Clostridium sp. The sequence continues at coordinate 624 of CATOLW010000051.1, read as the reverse complement.
ATGGCAAATGAAAAATTCGGAACAGTTGTAACACAAAACCAAGGAGGATACAGTTGGTACAAAAATTGTAGATTGAACCGAGTATCTAGTTGGGAAAATAAAGCAAGCTATGATATTCCATCTGAAATTATTTATCTAAAAGATATAGAAAATCAAAAAGCATGGTCAATTGGTTTAAATCCAATGCCTGATGAAAAGAATTATCATGTTATTTATGGATTTGGTTATAGTAAGTATATTCACAAAAGTGATGGGATAGAGCAAGAGTTAGAAATGTTTGTACCAAAAGAAGATAGTTGTAAAGTAGGAATTTTAAATTTAAAAAATAAAACACCAAATCGAAAAAAACTAAAATTATATTACTATGTAAAACCAGTAATTGGGGAAGATGAGATTAAATCAAAAGGTTATATTAATTTGAGTTTCGATAGCAATAGTAATTTAATACAAGCTAAAAATTTATATAGAGAAGAAATGGAAAATACTCGAATTTATATTTCTTCTAGTGAAAAGATCAAATCCTATACAGGAGATAAAAATTTCTTTTTAGGAGAAGGTGGAATTGAAAATCCAAGTCCGTTAAAAAAAGTTTCTTTAAATAACCAAAATAAAAAAAAAAAAAAA
>CATOLW010000050.1 GCA_951800935.1 uncultured Clostridium sp. | reverse complement strand
TAAAAAATCAAATGTTGGCAAACCAACCATATGCCCCATAGAAATATACATTAAGAGAATGGCTAAAAATGAAAATAAAATAAATTTGAATGTTTCATTTTTATATTCATTTTGTAAATTAGTTTCATTAAATAGACCAAGACTTTTAAAACCAGCTTATTTAATAAATTGTTCTATTTTTTTTTGATTTAAAATCGTTTCATCATATTCAATAGAAGCATTTGCCATAATTAAATTAACGAAAGCTTCTGTGATCCCTTTTTGCTTATTTAAATATTTTTCGAGTCCATTTGAACAAGCACTACAAGTCATTCCGCTAATTCCTAAAACTATTTTTTTCATCATTAAAACATTTCCTTTCAAATAACTTCAAAGCCAATATCTTGGATTTTTTCTTTGATTTGCATTTCATTTACTTCTTCTTTTGCTAAGATAGTAACAGTTCCTAAAGTATGATCAGCAAATACCTTTTTTATTCCTTTTATGGATTTTACAGCAGTTTTAACTCTATTTTCACATCCACTGCAAACCATTCCATTTACTTTTATAATTATTTCTTTCATGATTTTTCTCCTTTCTTATGATCTATTAAATTTTTTAAATAAACGAATTAATTCATCAATTATTTCGTAATTTCCTTTTTCTAAATCATTTGTTACACAAGTATATAAATGATTTTCTAAAACATGATTGGATAAGCTTTTAACAGAATTTTCAATGGCGGATAATTGAATTAAAACGTCATTACAATAAGTATCTTCTTGAATCATTCTTTTTATACCTTTTATTTGTCCTTCAATTCGATTTAAGCGATTATGAATTAATTTTTTCTCTTTTTCGCTTCGACAAGTTTTCTTTCCTTCCATTTTTATCACCCAAAGCATTATATACCCTAAGGGGTATTTTGTAAATAAGGGGGTATATGAAAAAGCAAGTAGCAATCAAACTACTTGACTTTTACTTTTAAAGCACGCAAAGCATTTAAAACAGCAATAACAGAAACACCAACATCAGCAAAAACAGCCTCCCACATAGTAGATACACCACAAGCACTAAGAATTAAAACAGCAATTTTTATACCAATGGCAAAAATAATATTTTCCTTAACAATTCGAATTGTCTTTTTAGCAATTTGAATGGCATTTACGATTTTAGAAGGTTCATCTGTCATAAGAACAACATCAGCAGCTTCAATTGCACTGTCAGAGCCTAAAGCCCCCATAGCAATTCCAACATCAGCTAAAGCCAAAACAGGAGCATCATTAATACCATCACCAACAAAGGCAACTTTTGCTTTTGGCGTTTTTTCTTTTAAAATTTCTTCTAATTTTTCTGCTTTTTTAGTTGGCAATAATTCGGAATAAACCGTATCAATAGCTAGTTCTTTAGCTACTTTTTTAGCTACTTCTTTTTTATCTCCTGTTAACATGACAGTCTTTTTGATATAGTTTTTCAAATTTTGAATTGTTACTTTAGCATCTTTTTTTATTTTATCAGAAATTACAATATAACCAGCAAATTTTCCATCTATTGCAATATATAAAATGGTTCCAACTTCACTACATTTGGTATAAGAAATTTGCTTTTGTTCCATTAATTTACTATTTCCAACCAATACATTTTTTTCTTCTACTTTTGCAAAAATACCTAGACCAGCTAATTCTTTTGTTTCAGAAATTAAAGTAGAGTCGATTTCTTTTCCATAAGTTTTTTGCAAAGAAAGAGAGATGGGATGATTAGAATAACTTTCAGCATGGCTTGCTAATTTTAACAAATCTTCTTGAGAAAGTCCGAAAGTTTCTATTTTTTGTACTTCAAAAATTCCTTCTGTTAAAGTTCCTGTTTTATCAAAAACTACGGTTTCGACATTGGCTAAAGCTTCTAAATAATTGCTTCCTTTTACTAAAATTCCAATTTTAGAAGCACCACCAATTCCACCAAAAAAGCTTAAAGGAATGGAAATAACTAAAGCACAAGGGCAAGAAACGACTAAGAAAGACAAAGCTCGATAAATCCAAGTCGTAAAGCTTGCAAAACCTAAAAAGATAGGTGGAATAAAAGCTAACATAATGGCAATAAGAACAACAACAGGAGTATAAATTTTAGCAAATTTATGAATAAAGTTTTCAGATTTAGATTTTTTATTACTTGCGTTTTCTACTAAATCTAATATTTTACTAACAGTAGATTCCCCAAATTCTTTTGTTACTTCTATTGTCAATAAACCATTTTGATTAATACAACCGCTTAAAACTTCATCTCCTATTGTAACTTCTTTTGGTAAAGTTTCTCCTGTTAAGCTAGAAGTATCTAATCCGAGAAACACCATCTATAATTTTTCCATCTAAAGGTATCTTTTCACCTGGTTTTACAACAATGATATCCCCAATTTTTACTTTATCTGGGGAAACTTTTTGAAGAGAATCCTTAATTTTTAAATTAGCAAAATCTGGACGGATATTCATTAGGGTAGCAATGGATTTTTTAGATTTATCAACAGCATAGTCTTGGAAACATTCTCCTATTTGATAAAATAGCATAACAGCTACAGCTTCTGGAAATTCGCCAATTGCAAAAGCGCCTAAAGTGGCAACAGCCATTAAAAAATGTTCATCAAAAACTTCCCCTTTTAAAATATTTCGAATAGCTTTCCAAACAATTTCTACTCCCACAATTAAATAACTAGAGATATAGAGAATGCGATTAATCCATATATTTTCAAAAGAGATTAAAAGCGAAAGGATAAATAATAGCAAAGCAATTAATATTTTAGTAATATCTTTTTTCATTTTTTGTTCCTTCTTTCTTATTTTTTATGTTCAATATGCTCGATTCCAACTTCAAATAGTTGTTTTACATGGTCATCATCTAGCATATAATAAACTTCTTTTCCTAATTTTTTACACTTTACAATTCCACTTCTTCGAAGAGTTCCTAATTGATGAGAAATAGAAGATTTACTCATACTTAAGACATTAGTAATATCACAGACACACATCTCATTTTGGTCTAAAGCAAAAAGAATTTTGGCTCGAGTGGTATCGCCTAATATTTTAAAAAATTCAGCTAATTTATTGAATAAATCTTCATCTGCCATATTTTTTAAAGTATGATTTACAATATCTTCATGAATGATATTACAATCACAAATAAATTCATTTTTTGACATAATAATAAACTCCTTTCTTTTATTTTATTCTATGCATATAATAATTGAATTAATACTCAACTGTAATTCTATTATAGTTGAGTATTGATTCAATTGTCAATAGCTTTTGTAAAAAAAGATAAAAGAAATACCAATATTTAAATTATGTAAATTTTTAAAAATGATTGACAAAAGTAAGCAAAAGGGCTAAAATAATAATGTTGGAAGTGAAAATAAAAGAAGGGGTGATGGATTTGCTAAAAATTTATAACACAGATGTAAAAACCAATAAAATTGAAGAAATTAAAGAATTCAAAAAAGGAGCATGGATTAATTTAGTAAACCCGTCGGAAAACGAAATTAAGAAAGTTTGTGAAAACATAAACATAGAAGAAGATTTTATTCGATATGCTTTAGACTATGAAGAAAAAGCAAGAATAGATCAAGAAGATGATGACAACACAACGCTTTTTATTGTAGATGTTCCTATCATTGAAAAAAGCGAAGACAACGATATCTATACCACTATGCCGTTAGGAATGATAGTAGTAAGAGATGACTTTTTTGTAACTGTATCTTTAAAGAAAAATAAAATAATTGAAGATTTTGAAAAGAAAAAGATAAAAAATTTTCAAACTTATAAAAAAACAAGATTTATTTTTCAAATCTTGTACTTAAACTCTTCTTATTATTTAAGTTATCTAAAACAAATTAACAAAGAAACAGAAATTGCAGAATATATCTTAAAAAATTCTATGAAAAATAAAGAACTTTTAAAATTATTAAGTTTAGAAAAAGGATTGGTATATTTTACTACTTCTTTAAAATCAAACGAACTTGTCATGGAAAAGACATTAAGAGGAAAAATTATAAAATTATATGAAGATGATGAAGAAATATTAGAAGATGCTATTACAGAAAATAGACAAGCAATTGAAATGGCACAAATATATAGAGACATCTTAACAGGAACCATGGATGCTTATGCTTCTATTATATCAAATAATTTAAATGGAGTTATGAAATTTTTAACCTCAATTACGATTGTACTTGCAGTACCAACGATGATTTCTAGCTTTTGGGGAATGAATGTAGGATTACCACTTCAAAACAGCCCTTATGGATTTTTTGCAATGATACTAATATCGGTAATGTTAACATTACTAGTAACATATTGGCTAAAGAAAAAAGATATGTTGGACTAGAATTAAAATTCTGGTCCAACAATTTTTTGTATTTTATCTAATTGTATTTGCAGAGTCTGATAGAAAGAATCTGAAATAGGAGGTTCTGTTCCATTATGAAGAGCCATTTCATAATCATACATTGTTTTTTCAATAGATAATAATTTCATTTTTTTAAGTTCAGAAGTTGATTTCTTATCCATATATAAAGGAGTATAATTAGCATGGTCAATAGTGATAGTACCTTCTACATGTTTGGTTATTTTTAAGTTTAAAATAATGGAATTTCTGGTATTTTCAGCATTTTGGTCACAAATAAAATTTCCCAAAGCATAAATAACAAAACCATCTTTTTTGGTACCATCTTCTAAAATAACAGTTCTTTTTTCCATTGGTTCTAATACATGAGGATGATTTCCTAAAATAATATCAACTCCATTTTGAAAAAGAAAATTGGCTAATTCTTCTTGACTAGAATCAGCAGTAGTTCGATATTCTGTGCCCCAATGCATACAAGCAACAATCAAATCAGCATCTTGCTCTTTAGCATTTTCAATATCTTTTTTTATTAGATCTTTATCAATTAAATTGACACAAAAACTTTTATCTAAAGGAACTGGAATACCATTGGTTCCGTAAGTGTAATTAACAAAAGCAACTTTAATGCCTTTTACATATTTAAATAAAATAGTATCTCTATCTTTTTGTGTTTGATAAGTTCCTAAGTGAGATATATCTGCATTATTTAAAACGTCTATCGTTCTAGAAAGACCATCAAATCCCATATCTAAACAATGATTTCCCGCAGTAGATAAGATGTCAACACCAAGGTCCTTTAAATTATAAGCTAATTCATCAGGTGAATTGAAGGTTGGATAATTACTAAATCCACGTTCTTTGCCGGCAAAATTGGTTTCTAAACTACCAATGGTAAGATCAGAAGACTTTAGAGAACGATTAATATCTTCAAAAACATAAGAAAAATCATAATCATCTGTTTCTTTTCGGTAAGCATCAAAATATTGCGTATTATGACACATAATATCGCCAATAGCTGTTAAGGTTATAGTAGTATCAGTTTCCTTTTCTTCTTCTTGGGAACTATTTTCTTCCAAAGAAGCTAAATTATGAGCCTCTTGTTCTATTATTTTATCCATTTCTGCCAAAAATTTCTTGTTTTTTATCACTTTACTAATTTGATAAAAAACAGCAACACATAAAAAAATAGCAAAAAGAGCAATAATAGAAAAAGATAAATATTTAACAAATTTTTTATCAAAACGAGCCATTTCAATTGCTTTATTTTTTCGATAACCTCTTTTATTTCTTCTCATACAAAAAATCCTTTCTAAAAGGGATTTGGGGACGTTCCTTAAAATCCCTGTTTTAGGGTTGAGGGACACTCCTTTTATTAAGTACAAATTATCACAAAAAATAAAAAAATTCAACAAAATGCATAAATTTCACTAAAAAATACATACTAATAAAAATAGATTTTTAACAGTAAAATAAAAGGAGGAAAAAAAGATGAAGGTAATTGACAAAATTGCTTTAATATTGATTGTTATTGGTGCTATTAATTGGGGATTAATTGGGATTTTTAATTTTAATTTAGTAGCAGCCATTTTTGGAGACATGACCATACTTTCCAGAATTATTTATGGATTAGTTGGTGTATCTGGAATTTGGGGAATTAAATTACTATTTGATGATTAATTTTAATTTTGGGACTAAACTGGGACAGGCACCACTGCCCCCTTTTTGTCGTGTTTAGGGACAGGTTTGTCTTAGCCATCCATACCAAAGACTTTAGTGCTATAAAAGTGTTGGGTATGGAGTTTTTATTTTATAAAGTATATAATTATCAACATAATTTCTGAGAAATTAATAAAATTTTAGAAAAATAAAATAGTGAGATAGAAACTTTTAAAAGGTTTTCTGTCTTATTATTTTTACTTGAAAACAACGAAAGAATAGTGTATAATAACAAAGTCAAATGCGATAGGGCATTTCCCTAGAATGAAAAAAGCGAAAGGATGAATAAAATGCTAAGTACAAACAACGTAACCGTAAGATTCGGAAAAAGAATACTATTTGAAGAAGTAAATATAAGATTTGGAAAAGGAAACTGCTATGGAATCATTGGAGCCAATGGAGCAGGAAAATCTACCTTTTTAAAAGTACTATCAGGAGAAATTGAACCAAGCAAAGGAGATGTCAGCTTAGATAAGGGAGAAAGAATATCGGTATTGAAACAAGATCACTTTGCCTATGAAGAAAACTCTGTTATGGATACGGTTATCATGGGAAATAAAGAACTATATGACATCATGAAAGAAAAAGATGCCATTTATAGTAAGCCAGACTTTTCAGAAGAAGATGGCATGAAAGCAGCTAAATTAGAAGAAAGATTTGCTGAACTAGATGGTTGGAATGCAGAATCAGATGCAGCCATCTTATTAAATGATTTAGGAATTATACCAGAAAATCATTATAAATTAATGAAAGAAATAGAAGCTAAAGACAAAGTAAAAGTATTACTAGCCCAAAGCTTATTTGGCAATCCAGATGTCTTATTATTAGACGAGCCTACCAACGACTTAGACTTAAAAAGTATCAACTGGTTACAGGAATTTTTAATGGACTTTGAAAATACCGTAATTGTTGTATCACATGACAGATATTTTTTAAACAAAGTATGTACCCATATAGCAGATGTAGACTTTGGAAAAATCAAAGTTTATCCAGGAAATTATGACTTCTGGTATGAATCAAGTCAATTAGCGTTAAAACAAGCAAGAGAACAAAATAAGAAAAAAGAAGAAAAAATCAAAGAACTACAAGATTTCATCGCAAGATTTAGTGCAAATGCTTCTAAATCGAAACAAGCTACATCAAGAAAGAAAACATTAGAAAAAATAGAATTAGATGAAATTAAACCATCAAATAGAAAATATCCCTATGTAGACTTTAAGCCAGACAGAGAACCAGGAAAAGAAATTTTACAAGTGAAAAATATATCTAAAACCATAGAAGGAGTAAAAATATTAGACAACCTATCCTTTGATGTAAAGCAAGGAGATAAAATTGCTTTTTTAGCAGATAATGAAATCGCAAAAACCGTATTATTTCAAATTATTGCAGGAGAATTAGAGCCAGACGAAGGAGAATTAGTATGGGGAACTACCATAAGCCAGAACTATTTCCCAAAAGACAACAACTACTTATTTCGGAACAGATGAAAATGTAACCGAGTGGCTTAGAAAATATTCAAAAGACCCAGACGAAACTTATGTAAGAAGCTTTTTAGGAAGAATGTTATTTTCAGGAGATGAAGCTTTAAAAGAAGCAAAAGTATTATCAGGAGGAGAAAAAGTAA
>CATOLW010000049.1 GCA_951800935.1 uncultured Clostridium sp. | reverse complement strand
GAAATTATTAAAATATGTGAAGAAAATAGTATTTCTTATAATGTTTACACAGACCAGACTATTTTAGCAACTGCATTAAAATATAATGTTTTATATTATCAAAAAGAAAACTTGAAAAAAGAAGAAAGTAAACAAACTAAAATTAGTATAGTCGAAAATATGTATGAATATGTAAAGTATAAAAAAGATGAAAAATTTTTAAAGATGACAATTTGTGATGAAAATAAAAATGTATTTCAATCGATTATAAGAAAATTAAGAAAAGTAGAGGGAATTGAAGTGTTAGATGTTTCCCATATGTCTAGAAAGACCATTAGGCAGGGAACAGAAGAAATTACAGTGGAATATTACTATACAGAAATAACCGTACAAAATGTGGATAAATGGGGGGCTTTAGAATATTTAATAGAAAAACTAGACATTTCAAAAGAAGAAGTGATTGCAATTGGAGATAATGTAAATGACAAAAAAATGATACAAGAAGCGGGATTAGGTATAGCAATGGCAGGAAGTACGCCAGAAATAACCAGAATTGCTGATTATATAACAACATCTAATAAAGAAGATGGGGTAGCAAAAGCATTAGAAAAATTTTGCTAACTAAAAGAAATACAAGTAAAAAAATATAGAAACTTTTTTATAAAAAGAATAAATATTACAGGAATGTTACAACAATATTAACTTTTAGTAACAAAAAGTAAATTCATTGATTTTGAAGTATATTTGCGTTAAAATAAAATAGATGGATATTTTGTAAAAAAATATAGAAAAAATAAAATAAAGGGAGGAATTTGTCATGGCAACAAATCCAATGCAAAGAAAAGCAAGAAACTCATTTTTATTAGGTATGTTAGTAATGTTATTAATATCTGGAATTATCATAGCATTATTATTCATGCAATTAATGAATAAAACAAAAAAAGAACAAGAAGAATTACAAGCAAGTGTAAAAGCTTATGTTTTAAGTCAAGATGTAAGTTCTGGACAAGTAATAACAACTGATATGCTAAAAATACAAACAGTAAATAAAAACCTTGTGCCAAGTAATGCAACAAGCGATATTAGCTTAATTGAAAATTATGCTCTGCAAGATAAAGAAGGAAATGATATTTACACAAAATATGAAAATAATATGCCAAAACTATATATTAAAAAAGACAATCGAGAATATGAAGTACAAAAAGAAGATGAAACAGAAAATTACTACATTGGAAGAAACAATAATAAAGAATATTTAGAATTAAATAGTGTACCATTAGTGGCAAAAGTATCCATGAAAGCCAATACACTAATAACAACAGAATTACTAAGTAAAAGTGATAACATGGTGCGAGACGATGTTAGAAAACAAGAATACAATATGTTGATTATGCCAATGGATTTAGTAACAGGAGACTATGTTGATGTTAGAATCATGTTACCATCTGGACAAGACTATATTATAGTAAGCAAAAAAGAAGTAGAAATACCAAATGTTGGAGGAGTAGATTCTGAAGATACGGTTTGGATGAATTTAACAGAAGATGAAATATTACATATGAGTTGTGCAATTATTGAGGCTTATCAAGTAAGAGGAAGTAAAATATATGTAAGCAAATATACAGAAGCAGGTATGCAAGAAGCAGCAATACCAACTTATCCAGTAAATGAAAGTGCTTCTAAATTATTACAAAATGATCCTAACATTTTAGAAAGAGCAATGAATGAAATTGCAAATAGATACAACAACACAAATGCATCAGACTTAAGAAATAATTATATCAATCCAGCAATTACAGGACAAGGAGATCAAGCAAAAACAAACTTAGAAACAAATATGCAAGAAAGTACAACTAATTCTAAAAATTCAAGAAAAGAATATTTAGATTCTTTATCAGGATTAAACTAAAAAGGAGAGAAACACACATGAAAAAAATTGGTTTTATAGGAGCCTATGATAAAACTGATTTAATTATATATATAGCAAAAATATTGACAGCTTTTGATAAAAGAGTATTAGTAATTGATGCCACAGACAATCAAAAAGCAAGATACATTATACCAGCAATAAGCCCAGCACCTACTTATATTACATCTTTTGAAGAAATTGATGTGGCAGTTCGGATTTTTTAGTGAAGACGAATTACAAAGCCACTTAGGAGTACAAGAAGGACAACAACTGCCATATGATATAATATTAGTGGACACAGACAACACAGCAGGATTTCGAAATTTTGGATTAGAAGATGCACGGAAAGAACTATTTTGTAACAGCTTTTGACAACTATTCTTTAAAGAAAGGTTTGGAAGTCTTAAAAGGTATACAACATGTAATTAATTTGACAAAAGTTTTATTTTCAAAAGGAATGATTAAAGAAGAAGACGATTACTTAAATTTTCTTTCTGCTGAAACTAAAATTGCTTGGAATGAATATAGAATTTATTTTCCAATTGAAAACGGAGACTTAAGTGTTATTTATGAAAATCAAAGAGTAGAAAAAATAAAATTTAAAAAACTAAGTGTTCAGTATAAAGATGGATTAGCCTATTTAACAGAAGAAATATTAGAAAACATAAGTGAATCAAACATAAGAAAAATCATCAAAATGATTGAAAAAGGAGTATAGAAATGTCAATTGTAACTTTTTGGAATAACGGAAAAGAACAAACTGGAAAGACATTATCATTAGCAGCCATTTGTACCCGTTTGGCAATTGAACATAATTATAGAGTTTTAGTTGTTTCAACAGGATATCAAGATGATAACTTAGACAATTGTTTTTGGGAACAAAAGAAAAAGGTAAAAACGAATTTAGGATTGTTTGGACCTAATACCAATGTAGCATTGCAAGAGGGAATGGCAGGTTTGGCAAGAATGATGAAAAGTAACAAAGTATCACCAGATCGTATTACTAATTATACAAAAATTGTATTTAAAGATCGACTAGAAATATTGCCAACATTTAAAGGGGACAAAAATGAATATGAAGATATTAGAAAATACTATCCAGACATTATTAATTTAGCTAATAATTATTATGATTTAGTATTTGTGGATTTAGACAAACAAGTACAAGATAATATTGAAGAAGAAATTTTGGGGATTTCTAACTTAATTGTAGTAAACTTAAGCCAACGATTAACAAGTATTAATCGTTTTGTAGAAATAAGAGAAGAAAAACCAATTTTAAAATCAAAGAAGACATTACTTCTAATTGGAAGATATGATAAATTTTCAAAATATAATGTAAAAAATATTTCAAGATATTTAGGAGAAAGAAACAAAGTTTCAACAATCCCTTACAATACATTGTTTTTTGAAGCATGTGAAGAAGCAAGAGTACCAGACTTATTTTTAAGCCTTAGAAAAGCAGGAGAAGATGATAGAAATGGTTTCTTTTTAGCAGAAGTAAAAAGAACGGTAGACAACATTATATATCGATTAGAAGATTTGCGATAAGAGATAAAAGGAGGGAAAACTAAATGACAATCACAAACATCATTTTAATACTAGTAGTAATAGCTATTGCAGGTTATGCCATTTTTTATAGTATTAAGAAAAAGAAAACAGAAGAAGTTGAAACTGGAATTGATGTTGACGATAAAACTTATACCATTGAAAAAATGATAGAGTTTGTTAAAAGAAGACTAGATGAAATTACAAAAATCAACTTATATGACATAGGTTTATCAGAAGAAGAATTAAAAAGAAGAAAAAATAAGAAGTACGAATTAAAAAAAGCTTTAAAAGGTTGTACCTATGGAGATGTAAATGATAAAAAATATGTCAAAGAATTAATTTTTGATTTATTAGAAAAAGAATATGGTGTAACAGAAAGCAATATATCAAAAGCAATACCATTTGATATCCCTTCTCTTTTAACAGCACAAGATAAATTTGATATATTAATTTACAGTTATAAAAAAGAATTTGGACATGAAGCATTAACCGAATTAATCAAAAAGTATGATTTAGCAACTTTAAAATATGTAGAAGGAGAAACGAAGCCTTCTTATGTAATAACTAGCAATGAAATAGAAGAAATTTATGAAAAAGAAAATATAATATTATCTTTTGCTGATAAATTAGCAGTTGTGGTACAAAGAATTTATCAACACTATAAAGGGTATAGTGCGATTGATGAAGTAAGAGATATGAACATTGATGGAGTATCTGGTGGTGTATCAGGACTTCCAGAAAGTTTCTTAAGTCAAGTAGCACAAACAGATGGAGACTATTTAGAACAGGTAACAGAGCATAAAGTACCTAGAGCATGTGATAGTATTTGGATTTTCTTCCAAGGAAAATCCATTCGTTTAGCATTCTTATCTTTTGGAACAGAAGCAGAATTAAAAAGAGTATGTCAAAATATATACAAATATAATAATCCAGGACAATTATCAGACACAAATGGTTATAAAATTAATGAAATGAAAGATGGTTCTCGTGTTGTTGTTGTAAGACCAAGCTTTTCTGAAACATGGGCCTTCTTTGTTAGAAAATTTGACGTAAAAAGAGCAACATTAGAACAACTAGTAACCTTGCCAGGAAGTGCAGATGCGATTGAATTATTAAAATTTTTAGTAAAAGGAGCAAGAATCACCTCTATTACTGGTGAGCAAGGTTCTGGTAAAACAACATTATTAATGGGTATGATTGAAAATATTTATGAAACCATGAACATCCGTGTTCAAGAAACAGCATTCGAACTTCACTTAAGAAAAATATATCCAACTAGAAATATTTTAACTTTTAGAGAAACGGATACCATTTCTGGACAAGAAGGGTTGGACGTACAAAAGAAAACAGATGGTTCTGTAAACATTATCCGGAGAAGTTGCAACAGACCCTGTAGCATCTTGGATGATTCAAGCAGCCCAAGTAGCATCAAAATTTACCTTATTTACACACCATGCAAAAACTTTTCCAAACTTAGTAACAGCGCTTAGAAACTCAATGCTAAGAACAGGTGTATTTACCGATGAAAAAACAGCAGAAGAACAAGTTATACAAGTTTTAAATTTTGATGTACACCAAGTAAAAGACTTTAGAGGAAGAAGATACATAGAAAGAATTACCGAATGTATTCCATTAGAAAGCAAAGATGAATATACTTTTGAACATAGAAATGAAAAAACACTAGAAGGAAAATTTGACAAATTTTTTGACAATGCAACTAGATATTTTTCAAAATCAACTGACAGACAATTATATGCTTATCGAAATATTATGGAATATATTGATGGTGAGTATGTAATTACTAATCCAATTACAGCTACAAACATTAAAGAAATGAGAAATAATATGGATGAGACTGATGTAGAAGAATTTGACAAATTCATCGAAAAACATTGGGGAAATGAAATTAAACAAACTAGTAGCATAAGTACTAAAGCAGAAGAAACAGCAAAAAAACGTGGCAGAAAACCAAAAACCGAAAATTAGTCAAAAAAAGAGGTGAATAACAAGTGGATAACAGTATTATATTATACTTAATGGGTGGTTCAGCAGGACTATTTGTATTAATATTATTAGCTTATTTTATCTTATCGAAAAAAATGCAAAAGTCAGAATATAAAAGAATTCAAGCCTTACAACAAGGAACCAAACAAAATAAATTTTCAACAGAGATATTGTTTCAAAAGCTATATTTAACCTATATTAAAATACCATTCATCAGAAGATATGCCTTAAAAATAAGAAGAAGATTAGAAATTATCAATATAGATGATGAATACAACACAAGAAGAGGAACCGCTAGAATTTTAACCAAAGCACTTGTTATTGTAGTACCAGTTATTATTATTACCATTATGATAACAGCAGGAAATTACCTTTTAATGGCAATCTTATTGATATTCGAAATATTTATGATAGACACCTTAATTGATGGCTCAGTAGATAAAATGGACAATAAAATCTTAAAAGAATTAGTAGACTTCTTTTCTGAAATTAGACATGCTTATCATGAATTTAACATGGTAGAAGAAGCTATTTATCAAGTATCACAAGATGATGAAATGAATGTATCAAGACAAGGAGAAAAAATATATGAAATTTTAATTGCAGATGATCCAGAAAATGAACTAGAAAAATATTATGACATTGCACCTAATAGCTTTTTAAAAGAATTTGCAGGAATTTCATATTTAACCAAAGAATTTGGCGATAGAAAAGTAAATGGTGCTTCTTTATACTTAAAAAATGTAAATAATATTACACAAGAAATGCAATTAGAAATTTTAAAAAGAGATAAATTAAACTATGTTTTCCAAAGTTTATCCGTTATTTCCATTGCACCAGTATTACTATTAGAACCATTGAAAAACTGGGCAATTACTAACTTTACTTTTACCGCAAGTTGGTATGATGGAAAACCAGGCATGATTGTACAAATTTTAATTTTAATTTTAACGTTTGCTTCTTATGTATTAGTTAGAAAATTGAAAGACAATGGTTCAACAGGAATGAATGTGAAAAACACAGAAAATCCATGGCAAGCTAGATTATATAAAAAGAAATTAATCAAAAAAGTAGTAGACTTATTTATACCAAAAAAAGGTTCAAAAGAATACAGAAAAGTACAACAATATTTAAAAGATGCAGCTTCTTATCTAAAAATGGAATGGCTTTATATTAATCGAATTATGATGGCAATTGTAACTTGTATTGTATCCATTGTTATCTTTTCTCAAATGCATGTAATTGCAATTAATTATATTTATACAGAGCCAACAACCGATTACGACATTATGGGAGAATTATCGGAAAAAGATGCAAAAAAGGCAATGGAGCTTACGGAGCAAGATAATAAAATTTTAGACCAATTTAAAGGAAAAACTAATACCACAACTAACCAAATAAGATTAGCAGTGGGAAGACTAAAATATTATGAAGAAGCAGAAGATGCAGAAATTGAAAAAGCAGTCAAAAGAATTGAAGAAAAATTAGCCATTATCAATAGTGAATACATGCAATGGTTTGAATTATTACTAGCTTTTGTTTTTGCAGTAGTTGCTTATATGGCACCAATTTGGTTATTAATGTTTCAAGTTAAAATGAGACAACTGGAAATGGAAGATGAAGTAATGCAATTCCAAACCATTATCTTAATGCTTATGAGAATTGAAAGAGTAAGTGTTGAAATTATTTTAGAATGGTTAGAAAGATATTCTAATATCTTTCGAGCACCAATTACCAAATGTGTAAACAACTATGAAGCAGGAGCTTGGGAGGCATTAGAAGCGATGAAAGACGAAATAAGTTATACCCCATTAATTCGAATTATTGAAAGCTTACAAGCAGCAGTAGAAAAGATACCAATTACCGATGCTTTTGACGAATTAGACTCAGAAAGGGATTATTACCAAGAAAAAAGAAAAGAATCTAATGAAAGACTAATTAAAAGAAAAGGTATGATTGGAAAAGCAATTGGGTTTGCTCCTATGGTATGTATGTTTGTAGGATATTTGATTATTCCATTAGTATTTATTGGGCTAACTAGTATGTCAACAGCATTTACCAATATGACAGCAGCAAAATAGTCAAAAAGGAGAGAAAACAAAAATGGAAAATGCATCAAAAGCCTTAATTATGGCAGGAAGTGTTTTGATTGCTCTATTAATTATTGGTGCTTTAATCTTAATGTTTAATAATTTGTCTAACTATCAAAAAGTAGGAGACCAAGAAACAAAAGAGGCACAAATCGTAGAGTTTAACAATCAATATGAAACTTTTAATCGAAAAAATATAAGAGGAAGTGACATCTATTCTTTA
>CATOLW010000048.1 GCA_951800935.1 uncultured Clostridium sp. | reverse complement strand
AATCTACTACTTTTTTTTTTTTTTTTATATTTTCTTCAAAATCATATTTTGAACCATCAATCATAACAGATGTAAATCCACTGTCAATGCACATTTTAGCTGTTTCAAAATCTGGTCCATGGTCTAAATGAATGGCAATTGGTACTTCAGGGTGTTCTTCTACTGCTGCTTCAACCATTTTCATTAAATAGTTGATTCTTGCATATTTTATCGCACTAGATGAAGCTTGTAAGATAACTGGTGATTTACTCTCGTGAGCTGCATCCACAATTGCTTGTATAATTTCCATATTATTAACATTAAACGCTCCGAATAGCATATCTTTCTTTCATTGATTTTTCAAACATTTCTTTTGTTGTTACTAACATATTTATCTCCTCCTTTTTCTTCTGTTATTGTATTTCTAATTTTTTAATCTGTCAAGTAGTAGCATTCTTGTTCTATTCTTTTTCACTTTTGTAGCTTGCACACATAGATTCATCAGCAGCTTCTGTATTCATATTGCTGATTGGTGCTATATGAATTGCTTGTAATGTGCATTTTTCCTTTTCTTGATTATTGTATTTACAATTTGTCACTGTACAATTAATTTTTTGATTTGTTTCCATTTTTTACCTACCTCCTAATTTTTTTATATAGTTAGTATGTGCATTTTTCATAAAATTATTTTATTTTTGTTTTACTATATGAAAAAGGAGGTCCACAAAGCAGACCTCCTTTTAGACATGTTTTTAAAGAAATTTTTTTAAAATTTAGAAATTTAGATTTTCGATTTCAGAAATCGCACTTTCAGCTTCTTCGATAAAGTCTTGTGCATTCTTACTAGGCATGTTACAAATTTTAAATCCATTATACTGATAGTCAATCCAAGCACCCTTCCTATTAAAGTATACCTTATGCGTAGTACAATCATAAGGCTCTATTGTTACAGCAGGTCCATGATATTCTTCCAAATTATTTCCCTTAAGTTTTGCTGAAATTCCTTTCATTTTCATTCCAACACTTGATTGCTCTGTATAATAAAACTTAGAAATGCATTTTTCTATTATTTTATAGATTTTGCATATTTTTATTTGTGATAGATCCACTTCTTGCAAATAATTATGGATCTCCTTCTCTATCATTTTACTTAGTTCGCAATCTAATTGAAACAGAGAAGTATCGCTATCACGTCTGGAAACTGTGTCAAAATAAATCTTACAATTTTCTTCTTCCTTGTCGCCAAGAAAATTATGGATAGTAATATTATTGGCTTCATACTCTATTTTCATTCCAGACGAATTAACACTTAAGTATTTACAAAAGTCCCAACGGTTAGTATCATACATAATTTGTTTTACAACATTTTTTTCTTGGAACTCGCTTATAATAGCAACTCCTGAACTATTGCTTATCTTGATGTTCCACTCTTTCGTCCCTGCCTGCTCTCGTAGATGTAATTTATGGCCAGTTAGCATTACATCTCTTTGGCTAACCCTTATAGGGGATAAAGAGGTTATGCCTAATTCTTTTAACGCTATTGCAAATCTAGCAATTGGATCCATTTCTTTGGTCCAGTTTATAATCAGTTCCAGCACACGGACATCCAGCACAACTCCTTGGAAATAAGCACCTATTCCTAACACTTTCTTCTTATAAACTTTCCAATACATCTTCTCCACTATTTCTTCTACTTTCCTCCGTATAAATCCTACAATTCTGTCCAACATGTCTCATTTTCCTCCTTTTCATTTTGAAATTATTCAATTGTATTATGTTACTTCTTGCATTAAGCAATTGAAGTTATTATATCCTTTTTTAAAAATTATGTCAATTGTATTCTTTTATCGTATTTGTCCATTTCCATAAATCACATATTTCGTTGTGGTTAACTCTTTTAATCCCATAGGACCTCTTGCATGTAGTTTTTGTGTGCTAATACCAATTTCTGCTCCTAAACCAAATTCACTCCCATCTGTAAAACGGGTAGAAGCATTGACATATACAGAACTACTATCAATTTCATTTAGGAACTTTCTTGCTTTTTCATAATCTTTGGTAATAATGCTTTCTGAATGCCTTGTACTGTATTGATTAATGTGTTCGATTGCTTCTTCTAAATTTTTAACAATTTTTAATGATAAAATAAGGTCTAAATATTCTGCTGCCCAGTCTTCCTCTGTTGCTTCCAAGATAGTATTGGAAATTTTACAAGCTTCTTTATCTCCTCTTATTTCTACTTGCTTTTTACTCAAAACTTCTACTAACATAGGAATAAAATCTTTTGCAATTGCTTCATGAATCACTAAAGATTCACATGCATTACATACTCCTGTCCTTTGCGTTTTCGCATTTTCAATAATCGAAAGTGCCATTGAAAAATCAGCAGATTCATCAACATAGATATGACAATTCCCTGTTCCTGTTTCAATAACTGGAATGGTGCTGTTTTCCATAACTGTTTTGATAAGTCCTGCTCCTCCTCTAGGAATTAAAACATCTACATATTGATTTAATTTCATTAGCTGTTTTGTGGTTTCTCTTGTGGTATCTTCTATTAAATATACACAATTTTGAGGAAGTTTTTGCTTATTTAAAGTTTGTTTTATTATCTTTAAAATTGCCTTATTACTTTCAATGGCATCAGAACCGCCTCTTAATATAACAGCATTTCCTGTTTTGAAACATAAACCAAAGGCATCAACTGTAACATTGGGTCTTGATTCATAAATAATAGCAATTACTCCTAAAGGAACTCGTTTTTTCAAGATTTCTAATCCATTTTTCAACGTTTTTCCTTCTATTGTTTCTCCAATTGGGTCATTTAAATCAGCTATTTTTTCTAATCCAGTTGTCATATCCAAAATTCTTTTTTCATCGATTCTTAGTCTATCGATTAAACTCTCTTTCATCCCATTTTTTATAGCATTTTCAACATCTTTTTGATTGGCTTCTAAGATTTCTTTTTGATTATTTTTAATTTCTTGTGCTAGTTTTCTTAATAATTCATTCTTTTCTTTACTACTCATGCTATTTAATTTTGAAGTCGTTTCTTTTACTTTTTTTCCCATTTCTTCTAATTTTTCCATTCTTTTACTCCTTTTTCGTCTATTTTTGAAATTAAATAATTTCTAGGATTCTCTGGTTTTTCTTGATTCGCTACAAATAAGGTTCCATGTTTTTCTCCGTTCATAATTTTATTCAAAATATTAGGCTCTTTTCCATTGATAATCATCATATCTATTCCGATTGGATTTATGATATTGGCAGCACCTACTTTTGTATACATTCCTCCTGTTCCTACATCACTATCTGATGAGTTTTTGGCCATTTTTTTCACTTCTTTTCTTTCTTCCATTGTTACTATATCAATTAATTTAGCCTCCTTATTTTGAAATGGATCATCTGTATATAGACCATCTGTATCTGTTAGTGAAATTAATAAATCTGCTTCTGTAATAACTGCTACGATAGCAGATAATGTATCGTTTTCTCCAAATTCAATCTCATCGGTTGCTATGGTATCATTTTCATTTACGATTGGAATCGTTCCATAGTTAAGCAATTCTTGAAAAGTATTTTTCAAATTTTGATAAGCCTTTTCTTGGTTGATATTATATTTTGTCATCAGTACCTGTGATGGTGTTTGACCATATTCTGAAAATAATTTTTGATAAATCATCATTAATTTACATTGACCGACTGCTGCACAAGCTTGCTTTTCAGGCATTGTTTTTGGCCTGGTTCCTATTTTTAAAGTTTCTCTTCCGGCAAGCAACTGCCCCAGAAGATACTAGTATAACGTCTTTTCCACTATTTTTCAAATCACTAATGGCTCTTACTAATTTTTCCAATCTTAAATGATTTAAATTCCCTGTTTCTTTGTGTGTTAAAGTAGACGACCCTACTTTAATAACAATCCTTTTTTTATTTCTAATTTTTTCCCAATATTTTTCTTTTATTTTTTCCATTTTACTTCCTCCTATATTACAAAAAAGTAGAAAATTGGTTCTTCCTATCTTCCCGATTTTCTACTTTTAATTTCTAATATTTTTATTTTGATAAATCTTTTGCTTTCTTAGTTGCAGCTTCAATAGCCTGTATCATACTTGCTCGTAATCCGCTTTCTTCTAATGCTTTTACCCCTTCAATTGTCGTTCCTCCTGGTGAACATACCATGTCTTTTAATTGTGCTGGATGTTTTTTGGTTTCTAATACCATTTTCGCAGAGCCTAATACAGCTTGTGCAGCAAAAGTATAAGCTTTGTCTCTTGGCATTCCTTCTAAGACTGCTCCATCTGCCATGGCCTCAATTATCATAAAGATAAAAGCTGGTGAAGAACCACTTACTCCTGTTACAACATCCATTAGATTTTCTGGTACTATTTCGCATTTTCCAAAACTATTAAAAATATTACAAATTAAATCTAGTTCTTCGGGTAGAATCATGGGGCATGGTGTTATCGCTGCCATACCTTCGCCTACTAATGCAGGAGTATTTGGCATGCTACGTACTACTTTAATATTTTTTTCAAATAATTCTTTGATGGTTGAAATTTTTTGTCCAGCAGCAATAACGACAATGATTGTATTGTCGTTAACACTTGTTTTTATTTCTTTTATAACTTCTCCGATAAACTTGTGGTTTTACGGATAACACTAAAATATCAGCTTTAGTTGCTACTTCACAATTATTCGTAGTGGTATGAATAGCATAACATTTTTTTAATTCTTCTAATTTTGTCTTAGATGGATTCGAACAAATAATTTGATTTGGCACTACTATTTTTGCTTTTAGAATTCCGCCTATCATTGCATTTGCCATATTTCCACTTCCGATAAAACCAATTGTTTTGTCCATTTTTCCTCTCCTTTTAAATATTGGGTAATATTATATTTTATTTTTGAAAAAATAGCAAATGTATTATCTTTAATATTTCGTAATTTTCTTTTGTTTTACTCACATTTATTCTCTTTTTCTTTGTTTTCCAAGCATTTTTGAGGCGGTTCTTTAAAACTTAAGTACCATGTAAGTCCATTTCTGTTTTTTTCGATTTCTTCTTTTCTTTCTTGCAGTTCCTTAAACGTTTTTGGTGGTGCAATGATAACTGGTTGATTAGGTATCCAGTTAGCAGCGGTAGAACCTTTACTACAATCAGCCATTTGCAAAGCTTGCACAATTCTTATAATTTCTGGAATGAACCTTCCTATGTTTAGTGGATAAATTAGAATTGTTCGTATGATTCCTTTATCGTCTATAATAAAAACATTTCTTACGGTTTCGGTATTGCTAATATCATTTGCTATCATTCCATATTTTCTAGCAATTTGTCCATTTCTGTCAGCTATGACGGGAAAGGATACTTTGATTCCTGTTTTACAATAAATGTCATACATCCAAGCTAAATGTGAGGCATTGCTAATATTACCAATTTTTATTTTCTACTGTAGGGGCGACCATCGGTCGTCCGTTCTTTGAAGAATCTACTATATTTTGAATTTAATTAAGCAGTTTCTTTGGAGCATGGACGTGCAATGCACGCCCCTACACAACTATCTAACTGTTCTTTCACAATGTTTAATTCTGAAAAATTAAAGTATATGTATATGTTTTTAAATTCATCTAATTCTATTCTATCTACTAATTCAAATAATATCTTTTTACTGGGATTTTCAAATTTCAAAAATTCTTCAATTACTTTGTCAGCTTTTTCTTTGTTTTGATTTACTTGAATGTTATTTTGCAATATTTTTATTTTATCTTGTATATTATTTTTATCCTTTATTACCTTTTCTTTTTGTTCTATAAAATCTTTTGAATATCTGAAGTAATCATCGTCTGTTATAACTCCATTTAAGTTATCCATATACATTTTATCTAATTTTTTTGAAACATTTTCAATTTTATTTTTTATGTTTAATAATTTTTCTTCTTCCACTTTTATAAGTGTAGAATAACTATCTTTATTTTTCTCATATATCAATTTTAAAGCATTTTTATCGCAAAATGTATTAACTATATCTTTTATATTATTAAGCACTTTATTTTCAAATTTATTATAATTATAGTTGCAGGTTTTACATTTCTTGTCTTTTCCTCTAGCTAAACTACAATCTATGTAGCCAATCTTATTAACTTTCCCTCGATAACAAATTCTAAGCTGTCTACCACAATTATGGCAAAAGATTAATCCTTTTAGTAATTCATTGTGTTTTGGTGTTGATAGACTTTTTTTACTTTTTAAAATTTCTTGTGCTTTCATAAATGTATCTTTTTCAATGATAGGTTGATGGGTATCTTCTACTCGTATATATTCACTTTCATTTTTAGGCTTTCTCTTTTTTACTTTATAGGAAACAGAAACACATTTATTTTGTACAGTATTTCCAATATATACTTCATTTACAAGCATTGCTCTTATAGATTTTGGATTCCATGTTGTTCTTTGATGCTTTAAATTAAGGTATTTACTTGGTGGATCAATTCCTTCTTTATCTAAAATATTTGATATTTTTTGTAATCCATTTCCTTGCAAATATAGTTCGAATATTTTTTCTACTACATATGCTACATTTTTATCTATCTCTAGCTTATTTTTGTATTCTGTACTTTTTTTATAGCCATAGGGAGCAATACTTCCTAAATATTCTCCTTTTAATTCTTTTTCTCGCAGAACTCCTTTGATTTTTTTTGAAATATCTTTTGCATACATATCGTTTATGATTGCTTTAAAAGGTGTTACATCATTGTTTGTACTATCTAAAAAAGTATCTATACCATCTAATATTGAAACATATCTTACATTTTTTTCTGGAAAATAGTTTTCTATATAATAACCTGTTTTTATATAATCTCTTCCAAGTCTTGATAAGTCTTTAGTAATAACCATATTAATTTTTTTGTTTTCAATATCTTGTATCATTCTATTAAAATTCGGTCTATCAAAAGTTGTTCCGTGAAATTCCATCATCTTTATATTCATCTATAAAAATAAGCTGGTTTTCTTTTATATATCTTTGCAAAATATCTCTTTGATTTGAAATACTATCACTTTCTAACTTATCTCCATCTTCACGAGATAAACGTATATATATTCCTACTTTAAATGCTTTATTTATGACGTTTTGATTGCTAAAATTCATTTGCACCTCCTGTCTTTAAACAATGTAATTTTTTTGCATTGTTATACGGATTAAGAAAATGTAACTCGCTTCGCTCATACATTTTCTAAAACCTCCATTATTCTAGCAATCACCTGCTAGAAAGATTATATAGCTATTTAAGCAAATCTTCAAGGCTCTTTATTATCTTTAATTAAACTTTTTAAATATATAATAAAGCTTTTTTCTATTTTGGTATTTATATTTTCTTTTTCATTATTAAATATGCAAAATACTTGTTCTTTTTTCTCTTTATCATTTTCACTCATTGTTTATTCACCTTCGTAAATTTTATTAAAACTAAAGCTAAAAAATGACTAGTTTTTAGCTTGAATTTACGAATACATTAACATGTAATTTTTGTAGTTGATTAAAATGGGTACATAAAAAGAAAAAAGGGTACAAAAAAAGAAGATATATATTTTTATCTTCTTCATATTTTTAATTTGTATTAATAAAGTTCCTTTTTCAAGTAATAATCTATTGTTCCTGGAGGGCAATCCTTTATTTCAGCAAATACGCTATATCCATTTTTTTCATAGAATCCTTTTGCTTGGAAATCCCATGTTTCCATTCTAATTCCAGTTAAATGTTCTTTTTTTGCAAATTCTTCTATCTTCTTTATTAAATTTGTTCCTATATTTCTTTTCCTATATTCTTCATTTA
>CATOLW010000047.1 GCA_951800935.1 uncultured Clostridium sp. | reverse complement strand
AAACGTTTTCCTCCTGCCATCAAGCTATACTCCATTGCTTGATTTAATCTTTCTTCTGGACAGCTTTGTTTTCTTACATACTTCTCCAATTCTAAGTTTATTTGTTGTCTATATTCTTCTAGTTTTTCTTTAAAATCCATGAAAAAATCTTTCCTTTCTTCCATTAAACTGACATTACTTCTTTTTCTTTTGCTTCTAATATTTGGTCAATTTCTTCGATATTTTTATCTGTTATTTTTTGAATTTCATTTTCTGCTTGTTTTAGTTCGTCTTCTGTCATTTCATTGTTTTTTTGAGAAGCTTTTGCTATGTCTATTCCTTCTCTTCTAATAGAACGAATTGCTACTTTTGCTTCTTCTGCCATTTTACGAACATCTTTTACAATTTCTTTTCTTCTCTCTTCATTTAATTCTGGGAAAGCTAGTCTTATTACTTTTCCATCATTATTTGGATTAATTCCTATGTCAGATGCTAAAATTGCTTTTTCAATTTCTTTTAAAACACTTATATCCCATGGCTGAATCACAATTAGTCTTGCTTCTGGAACAGAGATTCCTGCTACTTGACTAATTGGTGTTGGTGTTCCATAATAGTCAATTTTTACTTTATTTAAGATACTTGGGTTAGCTCTCCCTGCTCTTACTTCTGATAATTTTTCAGCATATATACTGATTGTTTTTTCCATTTTTTCTTTTAAATTGGTATAATCCATTCTTTTTCTCTCCTTTTTTATTTACTTAAGATACAAATGTACCTATTTTTTCGCCTTTAACTGCTCTTACAATATTTTCTGGGTCTGCAATTCCAAAAACCAATAAAGGCATATTATTATCTCTACACATTGCTGTTGCTGTAGAATCCATAACTTTCAAATCTTTTTCTAATACTTCCATATAAGAAATTTCATCATATTTCGTTGCTGTTGGGTCTAATTTAGGATCGGCAGAATAAACAGCATCAATTGCTTTTCCGAAGTAGTATAACATCTGCTTTAATTTCGGTTGCTCTTAAGACTGCTGCTGTATCAGTTGTAAAATAAGGATGTCCTGTTCCTCCTGCAAAAATCACAACTCTTCCTCTGTTCAAATGTTTTTCTGCCTTTCTTAAGATAAATGGTTCTGCTAGTTCTCTCATTTCAATGGCTGTTTGTACTCTTGAATAAACCCCTCTATTTTCTAGAGCATCTTGCAAAGCTAATCCATTCATTACTGTAGCTAACACTCCCATGTAGTCTGCTGTTGTTCTTTCCATTTGATGTCCTTGTCTTCCTCTCCAAAAGTTTCCTCCTCCTACAACGATTGCAACTTGTACTCCCATTTCTACTACTTCTTTTATTTTGTCACATATTTTTCCAACTGTTTCTACGTTTACTCCTGTCTTTTGTTCTCCTGCTAATGCTTCTCCACTTAGTTTTAATAGTACTCTTTTATATTTTGCGTTAGACATTTTCCACTCTCCTTAAAATATATTTTTGCTTAGCTTATTTTATCATAGATTGTAAAAAAATGCAGTACTTTTTTAATTTTTTCTTAATTTTTTCTATTAATAAAAAAGGCTAAGGAATGTTACATCCCCTAGTCTCTATTTTTATTTTAATTGATTCATAACTTCTTGCGCAAAGTTAATTTCTTCCTTTTCGATTCCTTCCCCTTTTTCAAATCTTGCAAATTCAATTACTTCACTGTCTGTTTCACTTAATAATTGACTTACTTTTTTATTTGGGTCTTTTACAAAGGCTTGATCGATTAAGCAGATTTCTTCATAGAATTTTCCAATTCTTCCTTGTACAATTTTTTCAGCAATTGCTTCTGGTTTTCCTTCATTCATGGTTTGTGCTTTTAAGATTTCCATTTCTTTGCTTACTCTTTCTTCTGGTACTTCTTCTTTTCTTACATATTCAGGTCTTGCTGCTGCAATTTGCATACAAATGTCTTTTGCCACTTCTTTATTTCCTTTTTTCATATTTACTAAAACAGCTATTTTTCCATCTCCATGAATATATTTTTCTACTAGTCCTTCTGATTCAAATCTTGCAAATCTTCTGATATTCATATTTTCACCAATAGTAGCTATTTTTTCAACTAATACTTCTTGTACTGTTTTTCCAACTATTTCAATTGATTCTTGTGCTAATAAAGCTTCTACATCACTTGGATTTTTTTCTACAATTTGTTTTGCTACATTCATAACAAAGTTTTTGAATTCTTCATTTTTACCAACAAAGTCTGTTTCAGAGTTAACTTCTACTATAGCTCCTGTTTTTCCATCTTCTGAAATATAAGCTTCTACTAACCCTTCTGCTGCTACTCTTCCAGATTTTTTAGCTGCTTTTGCGATTCCTCTTTCACGTAATAATTCGATGGCTTTTTCCATATCTCCATCTGTTTCGGTTAAAACTTTTTTGCAGTCCATCATTCCTGCTCCTGTTTTCTCTCTTAGGTCTTTTACTAAACTTGCTGTAACCATTTTGATTCCTCCCTCTAAATATTTTATATTAAATTAGAGTAGAGCAGAAAAGCCCTACTCTTCTTTTTTATCTAAGTTTAAGTTCTTCCTATTCTTCTGTTGCTTCTTCCGCTTCATTAGCTGCTTCTACAACTTCTTCCATACTAGTAGCTTCTTCACTTTCGGCTACTTGTTCTTCTCCCATTTCTGGTTCGAAACTCTCTCCTTGTTTTCCTTCAATAACAGCATTTGCCATAACGTCTGCAATTAATTTTACAGCTCTTATAGCATCGTCATTTCCTGGTATTGGATAATCTAATTCTTCTGGATTACAGTTAGTATCTACTAATCCTACTACTGGAATTCCTAATTTTTTAGCTTCTAAAATAGCAATTCTTTCTTTTTTAGGGTCTACTAAGAAAATAACTCCTGGTAATTTGTCCATATCTTTAATTCCACCAAGATTTTTTTCTAGTTTTTCCATTTCTTTTTTCAATAAAATTACTTCTTTTTTAGGTAATACTTCAAATGTACCATCTTCTTGCATGGTTTCTAGATCTTTTAGTCTTTGAATTCTTTTTTGAATGGTTCCAAAGTTTGTTAGCATTCCTCCTAACCATCTTTGGTCAACATAGTACATACCACATTTTAAAGCTGCTTCTTTCATACATTCTTGTGCTTGTTTTTTAGTTCCTACAAAAAGAATTGTTTTTCCTTCTTCTGCTTGTTCTTTGATAAAGCTATATGCTTCGTCTAATTTTTTAGATGTCTTTTGTAAATCGATGATGTGGATTCCATTTCTAGCTTGGAATATATATTCTGCCATTTTAGGGTCCCATCTTCTTGTTTGATGTCCAAAGTGAACACCTGCTTCAAGTAATTGTTTCATTGCAACTACTGCCATTTTTAATTCCTCCCTTTTTGTTATTTCTTCCACAAAGCTTCTTCATTTTTTAGGACCTAAAAATTTTAGGCACTTCCCTTAAAACTCTCTTTGTGTGATTAATACGCTGATTATTGTATCATATTTTGGTAATCATTTCAAGTGTTTTTGGGAAATTTCTTTTATTTTATAAAACAGCCCCAATAATCCCTGCATCATTTCCCAAAACTGCTGTTTCTATTTTAATTACTTTTCTTTCTGGGTCATCTTTATTGACAATTTGTAAATTCTTTTTTAATCGTTCTAACAACACATCTTCAAAATAAACAAAACTACCACCAATTCCTATCACTTCTGGTTCAAAAATGCAGATTAAATTTTGAATCCCTACACTTAGATTTTCAATATATTTTGCTACCTCTTTTTCTATTACGTCATAGTTTTTGTCTTTCGGAGAATTTCTACGAATCATCTCCAATAATTCCTGTCCTCTTGCAGATTCGTCTAAATTTAGAACTTTTCTTAAGTTGTTTTTAAAAGCTTTCATGGAACCATACCTTTCAAAACAACCCTTTCTACCACATTGACATGGTATTCCATCTTTTTCAATTACCATATGACCAAATTCATAACCTGCTCTTTTTTTTGCTTTTAACAATTGATTTTTTTCAAAAACAGCTCCTCCAATTCCTGTTCCTAGTGTTAAAAAAAGACTTCTATCATATCCTTTTAAACATCCATAAGCTTGTTCTGCTAGAGCTGCACATTTTGCATCATTTTGAATTTTAATTGGCATTTTTAAACTTTTTAGAGCTTCTAATAAATTGTAATTTTTAATTCCTAAGTTTCCGCTCTCTATAATCATTTCATCTTCTGTTCTTCCTGGTATTCCAATACCAATTTCTTCTATATCATATCTATTTTTTAATTGTTTTACTTGTTCTAGAATATAGCTTTCAATCGATTTTTTGATATCTTGTTTTTCTAAACTAGTAAGTCTTTTTTCAGCTTTTTCTAAAATCTTTCCTTCCTTGTTTATAATACCAATTGCAATATGGCTTCCGCCAATATCAATTCCAATTTTCATTTTTTCATCCTTTCTTTTGATAAGATTTATAAGATGTGTCCCTAATGCGACAAAATGTCGCATAGAGAAACGTCCCCAATGCGACATTGTTTTTATACGCCATAGGCTGAGAATAAGAAGTTACCCATATATACTTGTATACATGGTACTAATACTACTAGTACAAAGAATATTAGGACTACTCCTACAATAGCATATACTACTTGTGGCAATGCTTTCATGATTTTTGTCATAATGTTGTCGATGTCTATTTCCATATATTCTACTAATTTTTCCATCATTTCGGTTAGGTCTGTTTGCATACCTATTTTTAGCATTTCGGTTATCATTGGTTTGGCTAATCCTGAGTTTTCGAATGGTTCGATCCAAGAGGCTCCTGTTAGTATGTTGTTGATAGATGTTTCTATAACAGATAGCATAACATAGTTTTTGATTACATTTTTACTGACTTCAATGGAGTCTTGTATTCTCATTCCATTTTTCATGTTTAGTAACATGGCTTTTAAAAATCTTGAAAAGTCTAATGCGAAGATCAATTCTCCAAAAATTGGCATTTTGTATTTGAAATAATGGAAATTGTATTTTCCTTTTGGTGTGTTAATATAAAAGATAATGGCTGCTACAATACCAATTACAATAACTGTTGGTATAAACCAGTACTTTATGACATTATCAATAAAGCCTGCAAACCATATTGTTACAGCTGGTAATTCTTCTTCTGTTCCTAATTCGTCAAAAATTCCTTGAATGGCAGGAATCGCAACTAAAGTTCCTACTACTAACATAACTAGTAGTAAAGCAAATTGTATGATATTAGGGATTAAGATCGATTTTATCTTTTTATTTAAAGCTGCTGTTTCGTCTAAATATTTAACGGCTTGTTCTAATGAACTAGTAAGCGAACCTGATAATTCTCCTACTTTTATCATATTAACGTAAATATAAGGAAATACGTTCTCGTAATATTCCATAGTAGTATACATGTTTTCTCCGTGCTTCTACTCCTGCTAAAATATCTTCTAATATACCTCTAAAAGACAAGTTCTCTGTACTTTTTATAATCGTATCTAAGGCATGGATATTATTGAAATTTGCTTTTTTTAGCAAATAAAAGTTTTGCGTAAATACTACTAAATCTCTTTCTGTGATTTTTTCTGTTTTAGCAAAATATAAATTAACTTTCTCTTTAGTGCTTAATGTTTTCTTAGCATTTCCTAGTTGTGTCGTATTTACGTTTTTCATAATTTCTTGTATATCCGTTACATTTTTCTTTTGCTTTTTTTGTTGCTTATTGGAACGATAAGACATTTGTTCAATTGATATTGGTAATAAATCACTATTTTTTAGTGATTTAATTAAAGTTAATCTACTAGCTGATTCTACCTTATTCTTTACAACTACTCCCGTTCTTGTCATCGCCCTGTACGTATATATAGGCATTTGGATTTACCTCCTATCCTTGTTTATCACGTTTTATTTTTAATTGCATAATCGTTCTATTTAAGATTTCTAAGTTCTTTTCTTCTATTTGTGCTTTTGCTAAATCAAGTGTTATTTTGTCTTGTACAAAAAGCTCTGCTAAGGAATTAATTAGCCCTATACTTCCTTTGTCTGCATTACTTTGAATTGCATCTTCTATTTCTGATACACTTAATTTTTCTTTACGAATGATACCTGCAACAATGTTATCAACTACCATTACTTCTGGTACTAATACTAGTTTTCCATCTGTTCCTGGCAATAGTCTTTGTGAGACTACCAATTTTAATAATGCTGATAATAAGTATTTAACACTTGCTTGGTCTCTTACTTCATAAAAGTTTATCATTCTATCTATGGTTTCTGCACAAGATTTTGTATGCAAAGTTCCAATTACTAAGTGTCCGAGATTCTGCCATTTCGATAGCAGCTTCCATCGTTACTTTATCACGAATCTCTCCAATTACTAGAATATCACAGTCCTCTCTTAAGGAGTTTTTAACACCATCACTAAAAGTTAAACTGTCTCTTCCTCTTCCAATTTCTTTTTGTACAATTAATGATTTTTTAGAATGATGTTTATATTCTACTGGGTTTTCTAGTGTTAAGATTTTTTTGTTTTGATTTTCGTTAATATAATTAATTAAAGCATTTAGCGTTGTACTTTTTCCTGAATTTGTTTTACCAGTAACCAAGATTAATCCTTGTGGTTGATAAGACATTCTTCTAACAATATCTGGTACTCCTAAAGACTCATATGGTGGTAATTCGTTTTTGATTAGTCTTAGGGTACATAGTGGAATATCGTCTGATAAAGAAATATTAACTCTTAAACGAATATCTTTGTATTCATAAGACATGTCCAATTTCCTAGTGTTGTTGAAAACTTCATCTTTATCTACATTTCCTTGTACTAAATAATCATAATATTCTGACATGTCATCTGGTGTTAAGATTTTGCTATTTGGTACAGGAATTAATTTTCTAGCTACCCTAAGCATTGGTTTATTGTCACAAATCAAGTGAACATCCGATGCATCTAATTTGATTGCTTCATCTAATATTTGGTCTAAATTCATAATTTCCTCCTTTGTTTTGGTTTAAAAAATTAGTAATTTTTTGTTTAGTTCTTCTAAGGTTGTATAACCATTTACAACTTTTCGAATTCCGTCTACAATTAATGGTTTATAGCCATGCTCCAAAGCCAAAGTACGTATTTCTAAACTTGACTTTCCATTCATAACAGTTTCTTTGATTTCATCATTTAAGTCTAATACTTCAAAAATCCCAATTCTATCATAGTAACCTGTATTGTTGCAATATTTACATCCAGGTGCATCATAAGTTATTCCATTTAAATCAAATTTCTCATCATACTTTTCTCCAATTGCTGTTATAATTTTCTTTTCTTCTTCATTAAATTTTCTTTCTTTTTTACATTTTGGACATAATTTTCTTACCAATCTTTGTGAAATGGTTGTTGCTAAAGTACTGGAAATATCATAATCAGAAAGTCCCATTTTTCTTAATCTTGTAATAACTTCTACGCTATCAATGGTGTGTATAGTAGATAACACATAGTGTCCTGTTTGTCCTGCTTGGATTGCTATTTCTCCTGTTTCAGTATCTCTGATTTCCCCTACTAATATAATATCAGGATCTTGTCTTAATACCGTTCTTAGTGAACCTGAAAAAGAAGATTTCCCATCAATTTCAATTTGGTTTAGTCCTGGAATTCTAATTTCTACTGGGTCTTCAATTGTAGTTATATTAATTTCTGGACTATTTAAGTAATCCATAATACTGTACAAGGTGGTTGTTTTTCCTTCTCCTGTTGGTGCTGCTATAATTGTAATACTATTTTTCTTTTGAATGCTTCTTCTTAAATTTTCTTCGGTTCCTGGAAATCCTAATTCAAA
>CATOLW010000046.1 GCA_951800935.1 uncultured Clostridium sp. | reverse complement strand
AAGGCTAGAGTAAACGCTAGTGCATTTCACCTTTAAATCATTTTAGGACAAACAAAATCAAAAAACATAAAATTATTTTGGAGGTGCAAAAAAATATGGCTCGTATAGCAGGAGTAGATTTACCAAAAGAAAAAAGAGTAGAAATAGGACTTACTTATATCTATGGTATAGGCGTATCAAGTGCAAGAAAAATTCTTGGAAAAGCAGGAATTAATTTAGATACTAGAGTAAAAGACTTAACAGATGAACAAGTAAATGATATTAGAAAAGTAATTGATGAAGCATATACAGTTGAGGGAGACTTAAGAAGAGAAGTAGCGCTTAATATAAAAAGACTTACAGAAATAGGATGTTATAGAGGATTAAGACATAGAAGAGGTTTACCAGTAAGAGGGCAAAGAACCAAAACAAATGCTAGAACTAGAAAAGGTCCTAGAAAGCTAGTAAGTAAAAGCAAAAAATAAAGTGATTGAATAAATTAAAAAAGTGAAGATTTTGAATAAGGAGGAAAGAAGCAAAATGGCTAAAAATGTAACAACAAAAAAAGTAGCTAGAAGAAATAGAAAAAACATTGAAAAAGGAGCAGCACACATTCATTCTAGTTTTAATAATACAATCGTTACAATCACAGATACACGAGGCAATGCAATTTCATGG
The DNA here is from genome assembly GCA_951800935.1 of uncultured Clostridium sp. The sequence goes on along the minus strand of CATOLW010000046.1, from coordinate 7,320 downwards.
GGAAGTGCTGGAGGATTAGGATTCAAAGGTTCTAGAAAAAGTACCCCATATGCAGCAGGTCAAGTTGCAGAAACAGCTGCAAAAACTGCTATGGAACATGGATTAAAGTCTGTTGAAGTATTTGTAAAAGGACCAGGTTCAGGAAGAGAAGCAGCAATTCGTGCGCTTCAAACAGCAGGTCTTGAAATAAGTGCAATCAAAGACGTAACACCAATACCACACAATGGTTGCAGACCACCAAAAAGAAGACGTGTATAAAATGAAAGGAGTAGAAAATAATGGCAAGATATAAAGATGAACAATGTCGTAGATGCCGTAGAGAAGGACAAAAATTGTTCTTAAAAGGTGAAAGATGTTATACAGATAAATGTAGTATTTCAAGAAGAAACTATGCACCAGGTCAACATGGACAAAAAAGAGCAAAACTTTCTGAATACGGAACGCAATTAAGAGAAAAACAAAAAACAAAAGCATATTATGGAGTGGGAGAAAAACAATTTAGAAAATATTTTGAAATGGCTTCCAATAAAAAAGGAGTAACAGGTGAAAACTTATTACAAATATTAGAAAGTAGATTAGACAATGTTGTTTATAGACTAGGATTTGGAACCTCAAGAGCACAAGCTAGACAATTTGTAAATCATGCGCAATTCGAAGTAAATGGTAAAAAAGTTGATATCCCTTCTTATTTAGTAAAAGAAGGAGATATTATTACAGTAAGAGAAAGTAAAAAAGGAAATGCTACTATCAAAATAAATGTAGAAGAATCAAGCAAAAGACCAATGCCAGCATGGTTAGAAAAAGATAATGAAAAATTAACAGGTAAAGTTATTAGATTAGCGTCTAGAGAAGACATTGATATTCCAATCGAAGAACATTTAATAGTAGAGCTTTACTCAAAATAATAAGGGCAGGAAGTAAAAATAGAGGTTTAATCAAAACTTTAAAAATTTTACTAAAAGACCGATAAAGTTTTTAGAAAATTGGGGAACGATATTCCTAAAATTTAGGAGGTAAAAATGATAGAATTCGAAAAGCCAAATATTGAATGTCTAGAAGTAGATGATACAAATAATTATGCAAAATTTGTATGTGAACCATTAGAAAGAGGGTATGGAGTAACAATAGGAAATTCTTTAAGAAGAATCTTGCTTTCATCACTTCCAGGATGCGCTATAACAGGTGTAAAAATAGATGGAGTACTACATGAATTTTCTACTATACCAAATGTTGTAGAAGATGTACCTGAAATTATTGTTAATTTGAAAAATGTTAGACTAAAATTCGATGAGAACGAAGAAAAAGTTTTAAGAATTGATATCAAAGGTGAAGGTGAAGTTACAGCAGGAGATATTGTAACAGATGGAACTGTTGAAGTTTTAAATCCAGACTTACATATTGCTACCATTTCTGAAGGTGGAAGCCTAAAAATGGAAATGACGGCAGACAAAGGAAGAGGATATAATTCATCAGAAAAAAATAAAAAACAAAATCAAGATATATCAGTACTTCCAATTGATTCTATCTATACACCAGTAAAAAAAGTTAACTATCAAGTAGAAAATACAAGGGTAGGACAAATGGTGGATTACGACAAATTAGTGATTGAAGTATGGACAGATGGAAGTTTAAAGGCACACGAAGCGTTAAGTCTAGCTGCAAAGGTAATGACAGGACATTTAGAATTGTTTATTGATTTATCAGAAGCAGCAAGAAATACACAAGTAATGATTGAAAAAGAAGAATCAAAGAAAGAAAAAGTATTAGAAATGTCAATAGAAGAATTAGAATTATCTGTTAGATCTTTCAATTGTTTAAAAAGAGCTGGAATTGCTACTGTTGAAGACTTAACAAATAAATCTGAAACAGAAATGATGAAAGTAAGAAATCTAGGTAAAAAATCATTTGATGAAGTGACTGCAAAATTACATTCATTAGGATTGGATTTTGCTAGTGAAGACGATTAATAAAAGTATAAGTTAAAGGAAGGTGAAAAAATTGGCTACAAATAGAAAATTAGGTAGAACAACAGACATAAGAATGGCAATGTTAAAAACATTAACAACCGATTTAATTATGTACGGAAAAGTAGAAACAACATTAGCTAGAGCAAAAGAAGTAAAAGCCATTGCTGACAGCATCATTTCACTTGCTATCAAAGAAAAAGATAATTTTGAAATGGTAGAAGTTAAAGTAGTAAAAGCAAAATTAGATGCAAAGGGAAACAAAGAAACCGAATTAGTAAAAAGCAAAAATGGTAAAGAATATTTAAAAGTAGTAAAAGAAGAAACTGCTGAAAAAAGACAAAAAGACATGCCAAGTAGACTAAATGCAAGAAGAAAAATTATGAGAAAAGTTAACAAAGTAAAAGATAGCAAAGGAAACAACATTGATTTACCATCAAAATTATTCAATGAAATTGCTCCAAAATATGCAGGTAAAAATGTAGGAGGATATACACGTATTATCAAAGCAGGTCCAAGACGTGGGGACGGAGCAGAAGTTGCTATATTACAACTTATCTAGTCGAATAAAAATAGAAATAAAAAATCCACCAATTATGGTGGCTTTTTTTATGGCTAATTGGAAATAAATTAATCTAGGATAGTCAATCTTGGAAAGCTACAACATAGGCATTCATAAAAGAATTAGAAAACAAAAGCACCGATAAAATGAAAAGAACATATAATAAAACCATAAGGGGAGGCTAAAAGTGATGGAATTTATCTTAAACACTATTTTTTGGACATTTGCCATTTATGGTTTTTTTTCAATTGTTAAAAACATCATAGACATATTTACCTATACAAACTTACAATCTGATGGAATTTATGTAATTATAGCAGTCAAAAATCAAGAAGAAAAAATAGAAGGATTTCTAAGATCAAGTCTATTTAAAATACTTTATGGCAAAGAGGAGTACTTAAAAAACATTATAGTAGCAGACTTAAAATCAGAAGACAAAACAAAAGAAATAGCCAAGAAAATGGAAATGGAATACAACTGCTTAAAAGTAACAACTTGGAAAGAATGTAAAGATATTATCGACAATGTAAATGAAAATTAAAATAATTTTAAAGAGGGGGGAGTTGTGCCTGTCCCAAATGCGACACTTGAAAATAAATAGAATTTATGATAGACTTGTATTTACAAAAAGGAGAGTTAAATGGAAATCACAGGACAAATACAAGGAATTATTTATAAAAATGAGATAAATAGTTATATGATAGCAGAATTTGAGACAAATGAAGAGTCTACTACTGTGGTAGGCTATTTGCCTTTTGTTAATGAAGGTGATAGTTTAAAGCTTATAGGAAAATTTGTGGAGCATAAAGAATATGGTAGGCAATTTAAAATTGATACATTTGAAAAAATGATGCCACAAACATTAGATGCTTTGGAAAGATATTTGGCTAATGGAAATATAAAAGGAATAGGAGAAGCATTAGCTAAGAGAATTATTAAAAAATTTGAAGAAGAGACAATTCATGTTTTTAAATATGAGCCTAAAAGATTAGCGGAAGTAAAAGGGATTTCACAAAGTGGAGCTATGGAACTAGGAGAGGCCTTTATACAAAACTGGGAAGTTTGGCAAATTGTAGGATTTTTAGAGAGGTTCGGAATTGGTGCAGAACATGCTAAAAAAGTATTTGATTTGCTTGGTATAAATGCAATCGAGCAAATAGAAGCCAATCCATATATTTTAATTGATATTGCCAGAGGTGTGGATTTTAAACAAATAGATAAAATGGCACTAGATTTAGGCATGAATTATAACAATGAAAAAAGAGTTTCTAGTGGTATTAAATATGGATTAATTAGGAGTACTTATAATGGACATACTTGCGTGTTAAAAGTAAATTTAATTGACTTTGTGATCAATCTTTTAGATGTTTCAAAAGAAAATGTAGAGGATGGATTGATTAATTTAAGAGCAAAAAATGAAATTGTAGTAGAAAATAGAGAAGGCGAAGAGTATGTATATTTAGAAAGCTTTTTTAATACAGAAGCGGAAATTGCTATTCGAATTGACCGACTACAAAAAGCAAAAAATATAAAAAAGATAGAATATATTGAAGCTGAACTAAAAAAAGTAGAAGAAAATTCGAAATTAGAATTGTCAGAAAAACAAAAAGAAGCAATAAAATTAGTCAATAAAAATAATGTGGCAATTATTACAGGAGGACCAGGTACAGGGAAAACAACAATTATCAAAACAATAATAGATATTTATGAAGAAAAGGGGAAAAAAGTAGTCCTTTGTGCACCAACAGGAAGAGCAGCCAAAAGAATGACAGAAACTACAGGAAAAGAAGCTTCTACTTTGCATCGACTATTAGAAATTGGAAAAATTGATGAAGATAGTTTATATAAAAATACGTCTGACTATGAAGGTGCTCCGATTGATGGAGACTTGATTATTGTAGATGAAATGTCAATGGTGGATATATTTTTAATGAATTATTTACTAAAATGTATTTATCAAGGAACAAAATTGATATTAGTTGGAGATGAAGACCAATTAGCATCTGTTGGACCAGGAAGTGTCTTAAAAGACTTAATTCATTCAGAAGAAATTGCAACGATCCATTTAGACAAAATTTTTAGACAAGCTGCCAAAAGCAAAATTATTTTAAATGCCCATAGAGTAAATCAAGGAGAAAGTTTTTTAAAAAAAGGAGAAGAAGATACAGAAGAAATGAAAGAAGACTTCTTTTTCATTAAAGGAATTCAACAAGAAAAAATGCTAGCAGAAGTGATTTCCCTATGTACAGGAAGATTACAAAACTATGGTAATTATGACTTTTTCCAAAATATACAGGTATTAACACCAACTAAAAAAGGAATGCTTGGAACAAAGGAACTAAATAAAGCCTTGCAAGAACAATTAAATCCCAATTATGATAATCTTCCAGAAAGAGCAAGTATGGGAGCAATTTATAGAGCAGGAGACCGAGTGATGCAAATTAAAAACAACTACGACATTTATTGGGAAAAAAAATATTCTGGCAAAAAAGAAATAGGAAGTGGAGTATTTAATGGCGAAATTGGAACGATAACACAAGTCAATGAAAGGGAAAAACAAATAGAAATTCGATTTGATGATGAAAAAATAGCTTGGTATGAATTTTCGGATTTAGATCAAATTGAACACAGCTATGCCATAACGATTCACAAATCACAACGGAAGCGAGTTTGATGTTGTAATTATGGTGATTCCGTCAGCAGCTCCTATGCTAATTACAAGAAATTTACTTTATACAGGAATAACACGAGCTAAAAAATTATTAGTTATTGTAGGAATCGAAAAAGTAGTAGACTTTATGATACAAAATGTGGAAGTGAAAAAAAGAAATACAGGCTTAGAATATAAAATGAGAGTGATAGAAGAAGAAAAATAGAAAAGAAATTGCTTTCCAAAAAGAAGTAGTTTCTTTTTTTTATAAAAATTCAACAAAAAAATATTGACAGAAGAATAAAAATAAATTATAATGAGAAACATATTTTTTACTCAAAAAGAAATTATTTAAAAATTTAATTCCAAAAGGAGAAATCAAAATTTTAAATCAAATATTAAATCTAATTTATCCACCAACGTGCGGAATATGTGGAAAAATTAATCAAAACTTTTTATGCAACAAATGCAAAATACGATTAGAAAAGCAAGCAAAATTTGAAATCGAAACAAATCAAAAAAAGAACTGTTATTTTCAAGAACATTTATATATTTTTCAATATCAGGGAATGATAAGAAAAATTATACTAAATTATAAATTCAAGGACAAATCTTATTTATATAAAACAATTGTAAATTTTTCGTTAAAAAATAAAAAATTCTTTCAAATTTTAAAATCTTATGATACAATAATACCAGTTCCAATTAGTAAAAAAAGAAGAAAAGAAAGAGGCTATAACCAAAGTGAACTAATTGCTAGGGAAATAGCCAAAAGAGCAGAAATTAACTACAATAATAACAGCCTTTTTAAAACTAAAAATATAGTAGAACAAAGCAAATTAAACAAAGAAGAAAGGCAAAAAAACATACAAAATGCATATCAATTACAAAATGGAAAAACACTAGAAAATAAAAAAATCTTATTAATAGATGACATTTATACAACAGGAAGCACAGTAAACGAATGTAGCAAAACGTTAAAGCAAGCAAATCCTAAAAAAATAGGAATACTAACAATAGCAAAAGATTAAAATCGGGATTGGGGGACGCAGGGGATTTTAAGGAACGTCCCCAAATCCCTGCGTTTCCTATCCCTGTTAAGGAGGAAAAGATGGAAGATTTAGTAGAGAGCATATTAGATTATGTAAGGTCAGATTACACAGACTATGCCATTATGATTAATGGAGAGTGGGGGTCTGGTAAGACTCATTTTTGGAATAATAAAATTAGAAAAAAGATTGAATCTTTGCAGTTAAATGGAAAGAAATACACAACTATTTATATGTCATTATATGGTATTTCAAACCTAGAAGAAATTAGCAAAAAAATATTTATTGAAACCACTCAATTGATGGATAAAAATTTAAGAAAATTTATGGATGCCAATGGACAAACAACCATTCCAGAATATGCCAAAACAGGAATCGATATGGCTAACTTTTTTGGTGTTACCCAAAATGGAGATAGAGTAGACTATGGAGAATTTTTCTCAACCGATGATAAAGTACTATGTTTTGATGACTTAGAAAGAGCAAACGTAGATGTTATTGACATATTAGGATATATTAACAATTTTGTAGAACATGACCATATCAAAACCATTATTATCTGTAATGAAAAAGAACTTTCTACAAAACTAAAAAGTTCTAATCTTGAAATGAAGACCTTTATTGCAACTTATCTATTAGATAAGCAAGATGAGTTAAACAAGTCAGATAAACCAATGGTTGAAAAGATCCAAGATAAAATTGAACATGTTTTTGACAAAGCAAATGACTATGAAAGAATTAAAGAAAAGCTAATTGGTGAAACCTTTGAATATGCACCTAAATTTGATTATATTATCAATGGAATTTTAATGCGTTATGAGAACAATCCAGACCTAATTCGATTCTTAAGAGAAAACACAGGACTCATCATATCTACCTTTAATAAAAGTGGAACCAGAAATTTAAGAATTTTAAAACATGCCTTAAATGACTTTAAAAAAATCTATGAAATGGTAAACAAATCCTATCCAAATACAAACCATAGAGTCATGCAAACCATGCTGATATTTACCATAGCTATTTCATTTGAAATTAAAGCAGGTAAAATAACAAAAGACAAATTTATCAATATTAAAGACAACGAAGAATATAAAT
>CATOLW010000045.1 GCA_951800935.1 uncultured Clostridium sp. | reverse complement strand
AAAATCAAATTTTTTACATTTGGGTCAAAAGACATAGGAATTGACTTAGGAACAGCCAATATTTTAGTAACCTTAAAAGGGAAAGGGATTGTATTAAAAGAACCATCTGTTGTAGCAATTGACCGAAAAACGGGAAATATTAAAGCAACAGGAAGTGAAGCAAAAGACATGCTTCGGAAGAACACCAGAGCAAATCAAAGCAGTAAGACCATTAAAAGATGGTGTTATTGCAGATTTTACAGCAACTCAATTAATGCTTAAAAACCTAATCGAAAAAATAGCAAAAAGATATAGTGTGGGAAGGCCAAGAGTAGTTGTAGGAGTACCATCTGGTATTACTGAAGTAGAAGAAAGAGCAGTAGAAGAATCTGTCATTCAAGCAGGAGCAAAAGAAGTATATTTAATTGAAGAACCAATGGCAGCAGCCATTGGAGCAGGACTAGATGTAGGAGAACCAAGTGGAAATATTATTGTTGATATTGGAGGAGGAACTACAGAAGTAGCTGTTATTTCTTTAGGTGGTGTAGTAGTGAGCCATTCATTGCGTGTAGCAGGAGATGAATTAGATAATGACATTGTAAATTACATCAAACGTGAAATGAATTTAGCCATTGGAGAAACAACAGCAGAACAAATCAAAATGAAAATTGGATGTGCAATGCCACTTATGACAGATACACCAATGGAAATAAGAGGAAGAGATTTAACAGATGGACTACCTAGAAATATTGTGGTAACATCTACTCAAATGCAAGAAGCAATGCAAGAATCAATTAGTAAAATTGTTGAAATTGTAAAAGGAACATTAGAAAAGACACCACCAGAATTAGCTTCTGATGTTATGGAAAAGGGAATTGTATTAGCTGGTGGAGGCGCTTTAATTCAAAATTTGGACAAGTTATTAAGTAAGAAAACAGGAATGCCAGTTTATATTGCAGAGCAACCATTAGACTGTGTAGTAAGAGGAACTGGTAAAACATTAGAAGATTTAGAAAGGCTAAAAACTGTTTTAATCAATAGCAGAAGGAGAAAATAGAAAATGTATAAAAACAAAAAAGCTGGAATGATAGGAATTATCATAACTATTATTATTTTAATATTAATTGTTATTTTTTCAAATGGGGAATCGGGAAATTCCTTTTTTGAAAATGCAGCAAGTAATTTAGTTATGCCAATTCAAAATGGATTAACCTATCTAAAAAATAAGCTAGGTGGTAATCATACATTTTTTTCAGATATTAATCGCTTACAAGAAGAAAACAAAGAATTAAAAGAAAAAAATAGTGAATTAGAACAATCACTAAGAGAACTAGAAAATATAAAAACACAAAATGAAACATTAAAAGAATATTTAGACTTAACAGAAAAATATGGAGAGTACAAAACGATACCAGGATATGTTATCAATAAAGATATTAGTAATTATTCAAAAACAATAGTAATTAATTTAGGAAAAAACGATGGCATACAAGAAAATATGACAGTCATTGGAGACCAAGGATTAGTAGGACATGTTATTTCGGTTACAGATACAACAGCAAAAGTGCAGACAATTATTGACACAGCAAGTTCAGTAAGTTGTTCAATGAGTACTACAAAAGACAGTATTGTATGTAAAGGAACATTGGACGATAAATCTTCCTTAAAAGCCATGTATATTCCAACAGAAGCTAATATTATCCAAGGAGATAGCATAGAAACTTCTGGATTAGGAGGTATTTATCCAAAAGGAATTCATATCGGAACCGTTAAAAAAGTTACCAATACACAAAACATGACAGATCGATATGCTTTAGTAGAAACAGCAGTGAATTTTGATAAACTAGATACGGTTCTAGTTATTACCAATCAATAAAATAAAGGAGGGAACCAATTGAAAAAAGTAATCATCAATATTGTTTTAATCATAACAACAATTTTAATCTATCTTTTACAAGCAAATTTTTTTAGTTGGTTCAATATAGCAGGAGTTATGCCAAACTTATTTGTTATACTTGTATTATTTATTGGACTATTTGGAACCAAACCAATGGGAGTTGTTTATGGATTAGTGATAGGAATTATCTTAGACCTTATTATAGGAACAAGGGTAGGAATTAATAGTATTGGACTAGGATTAATTGGCTTTTTAGCAGCCATTTTTGACAAAAACTTTTCCAAAGATAGCAGAATGACAATCATGGTTATGGGAATAGTAGCAACTGCCATTTTTGAACTTTTAATTTACTTGTTAAACTATATTTTCATAGGAATAAGTGTAGAAATCATAAATTTTATAAAAATTTTAACAATTGAAATTATATTTAACTTAATTTTAACCATTATTGTGTATCCAATCATTCAAAAAAGTGGATATTATATAGAAAATGAATACAAAGGAAATAAAATTTTAACAAGATATTTCTAAAAAGAAAGAAGGTGAAAATTTGGCAAAAAGACGTAGTAGCAAAAAAGTAAATATGAATTTAAGATTTAATATACTAACGATTTTAATCTATATCGTTGGCATTATTTTAATTGCCAAATTATTCAGTCTTCAAATTGTACATGGAGCAGAATATAGAGAAGAATCCAACACCCGATTAACAAGAGAAAGTACATTAGAAGCTTCAAGAGGAGCTATTTTAGATAAAACAGGGATACCATTAGTTACTTCCAAAATGGCTTTTTCTTTAGAAATGTATAAAAGCAAAGTAGATACAGATACTTTAAACAATGCTATTTTAAATATGATACAAGTATTAGAAAAATATGAATGTTCTTATATGGATACTTTTCCAATTAACATAGATCCTTTTGAATATACGATTAACAACGAAACTTTAGTTAATTGGAAAAAAGCAAATAACTTAGAAGATGATATAACAGCAGAACAAGCTTTTTATAAATTTAAGAACAAATATAAAATTCAAAATACAGATTTACAAGAAATCAGAAAAATAATAGCAATTCGCTATTTAATTGCAAAAAAAGGATATAGTAGTACAAGAGCAGTAACTATTTCAGAAGATATACCAAGAGAAGCGGTAGCAGAATTTAGCGAAAGCTCAGAGAAATTTGCAGGGATTAATATTGTAGTAGAACCAATAAGAGAATATACTTCTGGAAATCTTGCTTCTCATATTTTAGGATATGCTTCTAGAATTGATGCAGATGAATATGAAAAAAGAAAAGCAACTTATTCACAAAATGATATTATTGGAAAAACAGGAATAGAAAATGTATTTGAAGAATACTTAAAAGGAAAAAATGGAACCAAGCAAATTGATATGGCAGTAGATGGAACAACAACAGCAGAATATATTGCAAAAGAAGCAATAGCAGGTTCAGATATAGTTCTTACCATTGATGCAAATCTTCAAAAAATAGCAGAAGACACCCTAGCAGCAAACATACAAAAAATTGCAACAGGAGGATTTGGCAAAGCCTATGATGCAAATGCTGGAGCAGTAGTTGTAATGGATGTAAATTCAGGAGAAGTCTTAGCCATGGCAAGTTATCCAGATTATACACCAGCTGATTTTGTGGGAGGAATTAGCAATGAAAATTGGGCAAAATACAGAGATAATAGCGCAAAACCACTTGTTAATAAAGCAACACAAAACTCCTATTCACCAGGATCTACTTTTAAAATGGTAACAGGAATAGCAGGACTAGAATCAGGTGTTATCAATTTAACTTCAACTATTAATGACACAGGTGTATACAAAAAATATGGAATTTCAATGAACTGTTGGTATTATACAGACTATCATAGAGGACATGGATGGGTTAATGTTTCACAAGCGATCGAAAGATCATGTAACTACTTTTTCTATGAAACAGCAGATAGAATGGGAATTGACAATTTAGTGAAATTTTCTAAATATTTTGGATTAGGAACCAAGACAGGTATTGAATTACAAGGAGAAACAGCAGGAGTATTAGCTAGCAAAGAAGCAAAACAAAAATTGCATCCAGATGATCCAAATTGGAATCCAGGAAATACACTAAATGCATCTATTGGACAAGGAGATAATGAATTTAGCCCACTACAAATGGCAAGATACATCAGTATGTTAGCCAACGGTGGAAAAAGAATAGATGTTAGCATTGTAAAAACAATTCGAAATGCAGATGGATCAGAAACATCTAGAGAAGAAATTAACCAATTTGTTAATCGAAAATTAGGACTAGAAGAGGATAATATAGAAGAGATAAGTTTAAATCAGGACTATTTAAATGCTATATTACAAGGAATGCAATCTGTTACAAGTGATACCACAGGTACAGCCTATGTTAGATTTAAAGACTTTAATATTAGTGTAGGAGGAAAAACTGGTTCAGCAGAAGCTCCAAACAATCAAGTACATGCATGGTTTGTAGGGTTTGCTCCTTTTGAAAATCCAGAAATTGCAATTGTAGTAATGGTAGAAAATGGAGGTCATGGAAATTATACAGCAGAAGTTGTAAGAGATATTATGGCAGAATACTTTGGTATGAATACACAAAATGTAGAAGAAGACATGAATGCAACACCATATGTTGAAATAATGAGATAAAAAAGAAAGGATGTAAAAATGAAAAATTGCGTAAGTATTAATTTAAAGAAAAATGAAATTGTAATCAAACTAAATGACGAAGCAGGACAAGTAGAAATTATAACAGCATTAAATAAAAAGTTAACAGAATTAAAAAAATTATATAAAGATGAAAAAACACCAATTACAGTAACAGGAAAAATTCTAAAAAATAAAGAAATAGATGAAATACAAGAATTAATAAAAAAGGTAATTGATGTAGAAATTGAATTTGATATGCCAAAAAGTCTAGGGCTTCATAGCATAAAAAAGACATTTGAAAAAGAAATTGCTATATCAGAAACAAAATTTCATAGAGGTTCGCTTCGTTCTGGGCAAAAAATGGAATCAGAAGGTAGCCTAGTTATCATTGGAGATGTTAATTCTGGAGCAGAAGTTATGGCATCTGATAATATCATTGTATTAGGAGCCTTAAGAGGGTTAGCACATGCTGGTGCCAAAGGAAACAAGCAAGCAATTATTGCAGCACGGTTTAGTAGATACTGTACAAATTAGAATTGCTAATGTCGTAAAAGAAATTGACCGTGATGAAGAACCAATGCATAAACAAGCTTATGTAAGCATTGAAAAAGATGAAATTATCATAGAATAATTTTTTTAGGATAATAGCAACAAAATCAAAGCAATGTAAAGCATTTCATCTTGTACTCCTTCTTGGTATAAAAAAAATAGCAAACCAAGGATAATAATATCATCTAGATACAATTGGATTCCCAATATTTCAAAAATTGGTTCTTCAATATTATTGAAAAGAGGATTTTTGAATTGAAGAGGACCAAAAGAATAGGATCTAGATGATTTTTCTTGTATATTATCTTCTTTTTTGGGAGAAGTTTTGTCCTCAATAACAGAAGGGTGATAAGTATTATGTGGTAAATAAGGGCGATAATATCGATAGTAATTATTATAAAAACTAGCCATTATTAGGACTCTCCTTATTTGAATCTTTAAAAATATCAGCAATTTTAGCAACATTTAATAAGTTAGCATACTGATCAATTTTTCCTTTTTTTTCTTCACGTAAATAAGGTTTTAAAGAATATAATAAATTCGACCTAGGGTCATTAGAAGTATTTAATTTGTCCATAACAGACTTCATTTTTAAAATTGTATTCATATCAATTTGACTAAAATCAAAGTTATTATTAGAACTATTGCTATTATTGTTACTAGACGAAGCATTAGAATTATTAGCATTATTTTGTGACATCATAGAAGAAAAATTTTGTATCATTTCAGGAGGAATTTGAGATATTACATCATTTAACTCTCCTTTATTCATCATATCTTTTAATTTGTTTACCGTATTTTCATCAAAATTCATATTATTCAAAAGAATCACCTCTATCAATATTATATGAGAGAATATAAAAAACTTTACAATTTTTCGATTGGATTTTTGCCAATAGAAAGAATTAAAAAACTGTTGGGTATTAAAAATAGCATAAACTAATTTACATATATTCTGCTTTTTGATACAATATAAAAAAGTATAATATAAACAAAAGGAGAAAAAAGTGAAAATATTAAATAAAATAAAAGAACAAAGTGGTTCAGTTACCTTATTTGTATTAATAACATGTCTGTTTATGATAACCATTTTGTTATTAATTAATGTTGGAATGATCGATAAAAACACGAGTCAAGAAAGAGAAATAATACAAATTAATAAAAATTATTCGGTAAATGAAACAGACTTAGCAAATTCTTATGCTGAAATTGCAAATGAAAATGGATATCCAAATTATTTAGAAGTACAAAAAATGATTGAAGATGCAGTACAAAAGGCTAGAAAGGAAGAAAGAGAAAAAACAGATCAACAAATAGAGCAGGTTAGAAATACAGCAGAAAAATCAATTGAAATAGCAAAGACAGAAGCCAAGTTAGAATTATTTCCAATAGGAAGTATTTATTTATCTACTACAGCAACAAATCCAAGTAGTTATATAGGAGGAACATGGGAAAAATATGGACAAGGAAGAACTTTAATAGGAGAAGGAACAGGAGTAGATAGTGAAAGTTTAGAAAAAACATTTGAAAATGGAACAACAGGAGGAGCATACAATCATTTATTAACAACTTCAGAATTACCAAGTCATAATCATACTGTATTACCAGTAGGAACGATTCAAAGTACTTTTGTGGGGAAAGCAGTAAATACATCAGCAGCAGGAAGCCATGCACACAACTTTTCAAATGGAGGTACAGCTTTAGTAATTGCAGGAACAACTAGTAATTCAACTATGCTTGATGCAGAAGGTTTTTCAAATAGTGTAGGAGGTTGGTTTCAAAAAGCTAGAAAAGATATATCAACCATAGCCGCAGAAGGGAACCATTCGCATTCAATAACACCAACAGGTTCAGTAACAAGTAGATTTACAGGGACACAAACCACAACTTCATCTACTGGTTCAGGTAGTGCAATTAATAAATTACAGCCCTATATTGTAACATATATGTGGAAAAGAATTTCTTAGAGAAAATTTCAAACACATAACTATGAATATAAAAATGTTTGCAAGTATAGCTAAAAAAATGAATAGGAAAGACAAATTTTTAGTAAATAAAGAATGAAAACATAGATAAAGAACATGAAAAACTAAGACGATACAAAAATATAAACAAGTTGACATCATTTTTCCTTTTTGATAAGATATAGTTGTAAATTAGAAAGTGATTAAAAAAGTAGAAAAACAAAAGAAAGGAAGAAGGAGTATGAAAAAAGTGAAGGAATTACACTAATTGCACTAGTCATTACCATTATCGTACTATTAATTTTAGCAGCCATAAGTATTGCAACATTAACAGGAGAAAATGGAATATTAACCAAAGCCAATACGGCAAAAATGCAAACAGAAATAGAAGAAGCTAAGGAGCAAGCAAAACTAGACATTGCAGATTATGTAGCAGACAAATTACAAAAACAAGAAGATGCAACGTTAAGTGACAGCATAATTCAAGAAATATTAAATAAAAAAAGTTACATAAAAGATGAGGAAGGACAACCAGGAGAAAACAGTTTTAAAACTGCTAAAAGTGGGTATGAAATACCTTATTCTGATTTGTATCAAAATAAGCCAAGAGAGGAAATTGAATTTATTTTAGAAGGTGTTAAACTTACAGCGTATAAAGGAGAAACTTGGCAAGAATGGACTAAAAGAAATCAAGAAGTAATAAGAAATACAACTTTTGGAGTAGATCCTGAAACAGGAGAACTAAGAGAAGTAAATGGAGCTACTACTGATTATAGCATAAAATATCTATTTGTTACTGATAATGAAGAAGGACCATTTATAAATGGAAATGATTCGCTAAGTATTTGGGATCCATCTGGTAGAGTTACTATGTTCATTTGGCTAACAGAAAAACGAGGTGAAACAATTACAGCTAATATGGAAATTTTACCTAAGGAATATATTTTTGATATGTAAAAATAAAAGAAAAAAGACTTATTAAAAAAATGAATTCATTCCAACTATTAGAGGAAAATCTAATAGTTAGAGTGAACTTCAAAATTAATGAGTCTTTTTTTTATTTAAATTCTTACTAATAATACGAAAAAGTAACATAAAAAGTTGTTTTTTTA
>CATOLW010000044.1 GCA_951800935.1 uncultured Clostridium sp. | reverse complement strand
CTTTCCTAAGTCCATCACTACAATATTGTGGTCTGCTTTTTGTACAAGTCCGTGATACAATTTCTCCTTTTCTATCGTTAAATTCTGTATAAATAATTTCTCTTTCTACTTCTCTTAATTTTTGGATGATTACTTGTTTTGCTGTTTGTGCAGCAATTCTGCCAAAGTCTCTTGGTACAATTTCAATTTCAACAGTATCTCCTTCTTTGAAATCAGGATTAATTTTTTGTGCTTCTTTGATATTAATTTGTGTTTCTTTATTCATTGCTCTTTTTACTACTTCTTTTAAAGAGTATAGGTGAGTTGCTCCTGTTTTTTGATCCATTTGTACTTTTACATTTTCAAGAGAGTCAAAGTTTCTTTTGTATGCTGTTACCAATGCTGTTTCGATTGATTCTAATACATAAGATTTTTTAATTCCTTTTTCTTTTTCTAATTCCTCCAACGCTAATATTAATTCTTTGTTATCAATTGCTTGTTGTTTCATTTTTTCCAATTCCTCCTTTTACCAATGGTATATTGTTTTTATTTGTGCTATATTTTTACGTTCAATTTCTATTACTTCTGTTTCTACTTCAATCATTATTTTTTCTTCTTTAAATTCTTGCAAAATTCCTTGGTATTCTTTTTTTCCCTTTTCGTCTTTTTTAAATAATTTGATATAAATTTCTTTTCCTATATTTTGTTTTAAATGTTTATCCTTTCTAAGAATTCTTTCGATGCCAGGAGAAGATACTTCTAAAAAGTATTGTTCTTTGATATAATCTGCTTCATCTAGTAAATCATTAATGGCATCGTTTACTTTTTCACAATCTTCTAAATCAATTCCTTCTGATTTGTCTATTAAGATTCGTAAGAAATAGTTTTTTCCTTCTTTTGCATATTCTACATCATATAAGTCATATCCTATGCTTTCAATAGTTGGCTTTACTAGTGTTTCCACTCTTTCTTCTATACTTGCCAATGGATACCTCCTTTTCTTCAACAGGGATTAGGGGACGTTCCTTAAAATCCCTGTTTGGAAATTAAGAAACATTCCTTTTTTCTCTTTACCAAAAAAAGTGTCCCCTCTATCCTAAAAAAGGGATTTTAAGGAACGTCCCCTAATCCCTTTTCAAAAATCAAGAGTGGGATTGGTTCCCACTCTTGCTGTATTTATTTTTAGTTTCTTGCATTATTATACCCAATTTTTGGCAGAAATGCAAGCTTTTTTTGATTTTTTTTTAAACTTTTTCTAAGATTTCTACTGTTTCTGTTTCTTCAACATCACCAATTTTGATATTTCTTACATGGTCAATTTTCTCCCATGTTGTTTCTCTTTTAAATAAGCATTTGAAGTTAATTAGTAACCAAGATCCCATAAATAATGGATAACATGCTAATCCTTTTATCATTGGCTTAATTGGTCTTCTGTCTAATAACATAACAATTAATGCTGTACCAATTGGTAGTAAAAATGTTGGTATTAAATATCTTAGTATGTTAATTATTAATTCTGTTTCTGTCATTCCATCTCCTGCATACATTAGGAAGTTTGTTGCTAATAATACTAATGTGATAATGAACATTGGTATACTTCCTACAATGTATAAAAATCCATCAAAGTTCATCATAGTTTTATTTTCTTTGGCTGCTATTGCTAGTTGTTTTGTATATTCTTTAATGCATTGCATATGTCCTACGGTCCATCTACTTCTTTGAGACCAACTTTGTTTAAATCCTACTGGTTGCTCATCATATACAATTGCATCGGTTGCCCATCCTAGTCTTTTTCCTTTCAGGATTCTTTTTAAGGAGTATTCAATATCTTCTGTTAGGGTTACTGTTTTTAGTCCCCCTTCTGGTTTAACCACATCAAATCTTACCATGAATCCTGTACCATTTAATAATGGTGATAGTCCTAAATTATATCTTGCTAAATGATAAAATCTATGCATGGTCCAATAGAAAATAGCATATCCTGCTGTAATCCAACTGTCTGTAGGGTTTTTGATATCTCTATATCCTTGCACAACATCTTCTCCTTGACATAGTTTTTTATTCATGTTTTTGATAAAGTCTGGGTCTACAATGTTGTCAGCATCAAATACGAAGAAAGCATCGTAATCAGCATTTTCTTCGATTTTTTGTTGTAAGAACCAGTCTAAGGCATATCCTTTTGTCTTTTGACTGTTATTGAATCTTTCATATACAATAGCACCTGCTTCTTTTGCTACCTTTGCTGTGTTATCTGTACAATTGTCTGCTATTACATAGATATCATATAATTTTTTATTATAGTTTTGCTTTTTTAAACTTTCTACCAAGTTTCCCACTACTGTTTCTTCATTATGGGCTGGTATAATTGCCATAAATTTGTGGTCTTTGTTTACTTTTAGTGGTTTATCTTTGATTTTAACAAGTGAGCATAAACTTACCATGATTTGGTATAACCAAAATATGGTTATGGTCCATACTAGTGCTTCTCTTAGTATATATAAATAATCCATTTTTTTCCCTCGCTTTTTTAATATTATTTGTATATAATATTATGCTACATTTTTTATTATACTATTATTATAAATTTTTTGCAATATTTTTTGATAAATTTAATGTTTTTTTAAGAATTCATCAAATTCACTTGAAATCTACGGAAATTGTAACATTCCCCTCTTGATCTATGGTAATATCACAAGCTATCTACTTTAATATAACTATTCTTTTTTATTTTCAAACTTCCAAGTAGCTTTTTTAGAAAAAACAGCATATTTTATAAAAGAGATTTAAACTTATTAAATAATTCTTAATTTTTTGTAGAAATTTGCATTATTGATTCTATTTATGCTATAATTAATTTTGAAGTACATAGGAAAATAAGAAGGGATATTAAAATGAAACCATTTATCAAAGAATTATCCAATCAAGATAAAGAATTTCAAACTATTATAAAAGAATTAATTGAAAATGAAACTGTACAAGAAATGAAAAAATATAGGCAACATTATGAAACAACTTGTTTTGAACATTGTTATATGGCAGCTTATTATTGTTATTTAATTTGTAAAAAATATCACTTAGACTATCGTTCTGCCACAAGAGCAGCTATGTTACATGATCTATTTTTATATGACTGGAGAGTAAGACAACCAGATCGAAAAGGTATGCATGCTTTTACCCATGGAAAACAAGCTTGCAAAAATGCTTGTCAATTGTTCGATTTAAATGAAAAAGAAAAAGATATTATTATAAAACACATGTGGCCAGTTACTGTTGAACTTCCAAAATCCATAGAAGGATTTGTTTTGACACTAGTGGATAAATATTGTGCTATATCAGAATCTTTTGAGGTATTTAAAAGTAGACTATTTCAAAAACAAGCTTTTCGTTATGCCTATGTATTTTTGAGCTTACTGATTATTAGAATTTAATATAACTATAAAAGACAATTAAGAATC
This sequence comes from uncultured Clostridium sp., assembly GCA_951800935.1. The sequence continues at coordinate 4,753 of CATOLW010000044.1, read as the reverse complement.
ATTCTTAATTGTCTTTTATTTATTTTCTTCTGCCCAACGTATCATTTTAATATCTTTGTACTTGGATAAGACCATTTTATATTTATCATATTCTTCTTCCCACAAGCTATCTGGTACATTGTCAAATGCTTTAAAAATCTTTTCCGCTTCTGATAAGTAAATTAATTGCTCTTGTGGTGACATATTTTCGTATTGTCTAGCAAATTTATATAGTTTATCTAACATTTGGTTGGCTTCAATAAAAGTCCAAAAATCTTTTACTTTCATTCCAAATAGTTTAATTTGTAAAATCGCATAAGCTACTAAGGCAAATATTACAAATATTAATATATATATAATTGTAAATATGGTCATTTTATTACACCTCTTTTTGATTTTTTCCTTTTGTATTACTTTTTAAATTATACCATATTTGACATTTTTTTGCAACCACTTGTTTATTTCTATTTTTATTGTTATAATCATAAGAATATAACAATACTAAAAAGGATTTTTAAAATGGAGATGATTTTATGGACAATGCTCAAAAATTCAAGATAACAAAAAAGGCTGGAATCTATGGAATGCTTGGTAACATTTTTTTATTAATCTTAAAAGCTATTGTTGGTTTTATCAGTCATAGTCAAGCTATGATAGCAGATAGCTTTAATAGTGCTGGTGATATTTTCGCTTCTTTGATGACTTTTATTGGCAATCGAATTGCTAGTAATCCAAAAGACGAAGACCATAACTTAGGACATGGAAAAGCAGAATATATCTTTTCTATGTTTATTAGCATTTCTATGATCTTTGTAGCAAGCAAGTTATTATATGACTCTGTTATCACTTTGTTGTTGGAAAGTCATTTGCAATTTTCCTGGTTTTTAGTTATTGCTTGTATTGCAACTATTGTCACAAAACTATTCCTTTTTTTATATACAAAACATGCTTATCAAAAGCATCCTAATATTTTATTAGAAGCTACGATGAAAGACCATAAAAATGATTGTATCATAACCTCTTTTACATTACTTTCTATTTTATTTACTTTAGCTAATATTTATTGGTTAGATGGTATTGTAGGAATTGGTATTTCACTTTGGATTTGTTATACAGGAATTACTATTTTTATCGAAAGTTACAATGTGTTAATGGATATTAGTGTAGATGATAAAACCAAAGATCTGATTTTAGACATTGTTCATAGTTACCAAGAAATTAAAGACGTTGAAGATATTATTTCTACTCCTGTTGGTGACAAATATTTAGTATTTTTAACCATTGCTTTAGATGGTAATATGTCTACTTTTGAAAGTCATGAATTAGCAGATAGTCTTGAAAATACTATCAGTGGTTTAGATAAAATCTATAAAACAGTGGTACATGTTAATCCAATTTAAAAACAGGGATTTTAAGGAACGTCCCTTAATCCCTGTTTCGTTCTGGTGCTCTTGGATCTTCATATTCTTCATCTAATTCTTCTATTACCTCTTCTGGTGTTTTATCGGTTTGTTCTTTTTGCTTAAATTTTTCTTTTATAAAATTTCCATCTGGCCTACCATCTTTATAAAATCCCCATCTACTTGCTAGTTGATTATAAGTAACTTTTTCTCCAGAGGATAGTTCAACAAATTCTTCCCAATCGTGATTATGTGATTTTGTATTTCTATCTCCATCTAAGTCTTTTACTCCTTTTTTTTCACATTCTGGATGTTGTTTTTCGTGTTCCTTTATCTCTTGATATCCTTGTTCAACAGAGCGATAGCCATCATTATACTCTTGTGCTAATTTTAAAGTTTCACTATCAGTTCCTTCTAGTGTATTTTTAGAGTTCGATGTTTCTAGTTGTCGATCTAAGCTTTTGTTTCCTTCTATTTCCTTTCCTCCGATTGTTTTTCGTGGTGAATGGTAGACTTCTACTTCGCCATATTGACCTTTTTCTACTCCAATAGTTCCTTCTCCTACTTTTAGCCTTGTTAAAATATCTCCTTCTTTTACTGTTCCATTTTGTTTTACTTGAGCATTTTTTTCCAATGGATTAGTTCCTTCTTGGGTATCATTTTCTAAATCTAAGGTCTTTACTTTTCCCTGTTTGGTTATCATAACCGTTTCATATCTGGAACTATGTCCTTGTTCTTTTTCTCCTTTTTCATTTTTTAAGTTCTTTACATCATCTGATTCCACAATTCCTACTTTTAAAGCATCATCATTATGTTCTAACTCTGGCATCTTTTTGTTTTTTTCTAAAACTTGTTCCATATTTTTCATGTCAGTAACTCTAGTATCCATATCAATTTCTTGTTTGATATTAATATCTTTTACTTTGTTTTCCTGTTTTTTTACAACTTCCTTTTCATTTTGTTTCTTTTGCTGCTGTTGTTGCTCCTTTTGCTTTTGGAACCTTTCAATTGTTTTTATACCTGTTGCTTTTAAATATTGTGGTTTTTGTTTTTCTTGTTGATTGAATCGTTCTAAAACATCTAATATTTTTATTCTTTCTAAAAATTCCTTTATTTTTTGTTTTTCAAATGGCTGTAGTACACTTCTTTGTGTATTATCTTTCATATCATCTGAAACTTTATTTTCTAAGGTATCTTCTTTAAAAATAATCGTCTCTCCTGGTATCTTAGGGGTATAGACACCAATTAAATTCAAATAATAATAACCAAGAACTTTTCCTTCTTTTTTGGTTACTACCTCTTTTAATTTTCCTTTTACTTCAATTTCACCTACTATTTGAGGAAGTCCTTTTTGAAAAATATCTTTTTGCCTTTGGGTTTTTGGTTCATAAAGTCCAATTGGCTCTAAAGTATAATATTTTAAAAAGATGTCTTCTTCTTTTAATAGGAGTTCTCTTTCTTTTCCTCCTATTGTTATTTTCCCTAAGATTTGCATATTTCACCTACTAAATCATAATTACTAATAGCTGTAATTTTACAGATTACAAAATTTCCTATTAGGTTTTCTTCTCCTGTTTTTGCTCTTTTTATATAAACCATACCATCCATTTGTGGTACATCTTGCATGGTTCTTCCGATATAATATTTTCCGTCAAAAGATAAGTCTTCTATTAAAACTTCATATGTTTTTCCTAACTTTTTTTCTAAATTCTTTCTTGATATTTCTTGTTGCTTTTTCATAATTTGGTGATATCTTGCTTTTTTGGTATTACCATGGATTTGCTCTGGTAATTTAGCTGCTGGTGTTCCATCTTCTTTGGAATACATAAAAGCTCCTAATTTATCAAATTTTGCTTTTTCCACAAAGGTTAATAATTCTGCAAATTCTTCCTTTGTTTCTCCTGGAAAGCCTACTATCAAACTAGTTCTTAAGGTTACCTCTGGAATTTGGTTTCTGATTTTTTCAATTAAATCTTGTATTTGTTTCTTAGAAGTTCTACGGTTCATTTTCTTTAAAATTGAATCTGCTATATGTTGAATTGGTATATCAAAGTAATTTGCAATTTTAGGATTGTTTACTACTTCGTCAATTAGTTCTTTTGTAATTCCTTCTGGATAAGAATATAAAAATCGTATCCATCCGAATTCCTTGTATTTTACTGATTTCATGTAGTAATTCTGCTAATTTACTTTCTCCATATAGATCAATTCCATATTTGGTAGTATCTTGTGCAATTAAAATAATTTCTTTTATTCCTTGTTTTGCTAAATGTCTTGCTTCTTCTAAAATATCTTCTTTTTTTCTACTAACAAATGGTCCTCTAATATAAGGAATTGCACAATAGGTACATTTATTGCTACAACCTTCTCCTATTTTTAAATAAGCATAGTTTTTTCCTGTTGAGATAGTTCTAGCTAAAAATTGTTCTTGTGTTAACATTGGCATTTTAGGAATCTCAAGTATTTTTTTACTTGTCTTGTGTTTGCTTTCTATTACCGTATTTTTGCTTATCAAATCCTCTATTTTATCCCATAATTTATCGTATTCTTCTATTTTTATAAATAGATTCACTTCTGGAATTTCTTTAATGAGTTCGTCATAATATCTTTGTACTAAGCATCCCATAACAATTAAGTATTTACACTTATCGTTTTTATATTGAGCCATTTCTAGAATTGTATTGATTGCTTCTTCTTTGGCAGAATCAATAAAGCCACAAGTATTAATTACAATTACTTCTGCTTTTGTTTCATCATTTACAATTTCAAATTTATTTTTTTTAAATATTCCTATTGTTACTTCTGTATCAATTAAGTTTTTACTACATCCTAATGATATAAATCCTACTTTCATTGTTAGTTTATTCCTTCCTCCTTAATGGCTATGTTATACTAAGTTTTACTTTTACCATTAATCTTTATGGCTGCAAATGTGTTTTCTGGTTAATTCCATTAAGTCTAATTTGGTAAATCCTTCTACTTGTGTTTTGCTTCTATCTTTTTTTAATTCTTCTTCTAAAATTTTTTGGATTTTTTCTTTGTTTTCTTTGCTTTGCATATCAATATAATCAATGATAATAATGCCTCCTATATCTCTTAGTCGTAATTGTTTGGCAATCTCTATTGTCGCTTCTTGATTTACTTTAAAAACTGTTTGCTCTAAGTCTTGGTTTCCTGTGTATTTTCCAGTATTAACATCAATTGCTGTTAAGGCTTCTGTTTTGTCAATTGCAATGAATCCTCCACATTTAAGCCAAATTTTTCTATTTTGCATCTTTTCTATTTGTTTTTCTAGTTCGTAAATGTCTAAAATGTCTTCTTTTTCTTTTCGTTCTATTTTTAAATTTTTATATTCTTGATTTTCACTTTTAAAT
>CATOLW010000043.1 GCA_951800935.1 uncultured Clostridium sp. | reverse complement strand
ATTTAAGAGATAAGGTTTCTATTTACTATGCTCAAAATGGAAAAATTCCTGCTAAAATGCCATATACTAATATAGAAGCAATCAAAAATGCAGGAGTTATTAGTAGTGTAGTTGATAGAGGAGAGTTTTTTGTAATTGATCTATCAGCTTTTGAAAATTTAACATTAAATCGAGGGAAAGATTTTGAGAAAGTAAAATCTTATCAAGAGTTAACAGATGAACAACAAAAAAATTTTACCGATTTATATATTATTAATGAAACGAGCCATAATATATTTTATGTAGAAGGTATAACAATGGACGAGGAGACATTTTATACAGATTACACAGCAAAAGATGAAGAAGTAGATATAGATCGTGTTGATTTAAGGTATGTAAATAATGTGAAAATTCCAGATGGATTCTATTATGTAGGAGGAACTATCGATACTGGTATTGTTATTTCTGATGTGCAAGGAGATGATTTAGATAATTCAAAACAAGGAAATCAATTTGTATGGGTGCCAGTTGAAAATTATACTGAATTTATAAGAGAGGAATTTGGAAATCAGAATAATAAATTTAGTGATGAAGGCATGCAAGAAGGAAAATATTTTGAAGCAAAAGAAAATGGATATACAAATCAAACAGAAGTACAAAAAATGTATAAAAGTGTAAAAGATAATAAAGGATTTTATATTGCAAGATATGAAGCGGGAACGACAATGAAAGAAACAGGTAGCGGAATAAGAGGACAGGTAGTAAGCAAGAAAAATGCAAGTCCATACAATGATATTATATGGGGAAATAGCATGACAGATGAGACAGGAGGAGCAGTAGAAGTTGCAAGAAGTATGGCAGAGCAAAATAACTATCAAAATGTAACAACAACTTTGTGTTATGGTGTACAATGGGATGCTGTTATGAGATGGATTCATCAAAACGATACTTTAAAACAATACTTAGTAAATAGCACAGGGATAGGCAATCATAATAGTGAAACAATAACCTTAACAGGAGAAAAAGAAGAAAATCAAATAAAAAATATTTATGATATGGCAGGAAACATATGGGAATGGACGATGGAAGCTTATAACACCAATAGTCGTGTTTATAGGGGAGGAGGCTATACTTATACAGGAGAAGAATATCCAATTACAAGTCGTAGCCAAAGAGATCCATTAGGAAAACTAAATGATATTGGTTTTCGTGTTGCTTTTTTCTTAAATGAGGAATATGATAAATGGTCGCCTGTTTATGACAAAGAAGGAATCTACAAAGACAAAAATGGCGATACAGCTTATATACCACAAGGATTTCAAGTATCAGAAAAAAATGGAGAAAATATAATTGATGAAGGGTTAGTCGTAAGAGATAGTAATCAAAATGAGTGGGTATGGATTGAAGTGCCAAGAACAACTAAAGTGTATTCAACAGCAGAAATGAACATTACTGATTTTACAGATGAAGAATATAATAAAATAGAAAAAGATTTACAAACTTACACAAAAGATTATAGAGATGGAACATCTTATCGTGATGAATATTATTCAGAAGATCAACATGGATTTATAGATGCAAATGATTATAATAATCATAAAAAAGGGATGTTAAAAAGTATCTATCAAAATGGTGGTTTTTATATTGGAAGATATGAAGCAGGGGCAATTAGTTATGTGTCAAATGATGACAATGGGGAAAGACAAGCCATTATAAAACAAGATGCCTATCCTTATAACTATACAACATGTAAAAAAGCACAAGAATTATCAGAAGGATTGGCAACAGGAGGAAAGACTAGCAGTTTAATGTTTGGGTTACAATGGGATTTAGTGCTAAAATATATAGAAGAAAGAGGAATGAAATTAGGAGAAACGAAAGAAGAGAGAAAATCTAAAATGATAAAGACAACCTATGATTTGATTTCAACGGATTGGGGAAATTATAAAAATACTGATTTTACAATAGAAAGAGGAAAATATGCTATTTATAATGAAGGAGCTTCTAAACTTGAAGAATGGAAGTCGGTAAATAATACAGAAAAATCAGAAAATATGGGAATATTATTAACAGCAGGCGCAACTAAAAGAAATAGTGTACTAAATATTTATGATTTGGCAGGAAACGAATATGAGTGGACATTAGAATATTCTGGGAATACCAGTAGACCATGTGCTTTTCGTAGTGGTTCTTTCAACAATAATGGTTCGACTCATCCAGCCTCTGGACGTTTCTGTGGTCCTTATCCTTCTGATTCTGGGATGAATCTAGGTTTCCGTCCAGTTTTATGGTAAAAATAATAAAAAGCATCTTATTTAGTAAAGAAAGTACGAAATAAGATGTTTTTTATTAAATGAAGAAAAATGTAACAAAATTGTAACAATTTAGAAATATTTTTGTTATAATTGATTGACTTTTTTACCTTTTCGTTATATGATATATATGTTTGAATGAGTATATTTGAAAAAACCTAAGGAGGAAAATTATGGGAGAAGTAATTGTAATCACATCAGGAAAAGGTGGAGTAGGAAAAACAACAACCACAGCAAATTTAGGTTCAAGTTTAGCAGTAGAAGGAAAAAAAGTAGTATTAATAGACACAGACATTGGACTACGCAACTTAGACGTTGTTATGGGATTAGAAAATCGAATTGTATATGATATTGTAGATGTTGTAGAAGAAAAATGCAAATTAAGACAAGCTTTAATAAAAGATAAAAGATTTAAAGAACTGTACTTATTACCAGCAGCACAAACGAGAGACAAAAGTGCTGTTAATGAAGAACAGATGAGAAATTTAGTAGAAAAATTAAAAGAAGAATTTGACTACATATTAATAGACTGCCCTGCTGGAATCGAGCAAGGATTCAAAAATGCAATTGCAGGAGCAAATCGAGCTATTGTTGTAACAACAGCAGAAATATCAGCGATAAGAGATGCTGATCGAATCATAGGTCTATTAGAATCTTCTGAAATCAAAAATCCAGAATTAGTTATTAACAGAATCAGACCAAACATGGTAAAAAAAGGTGAAATGATGGATGTAGATGACATTGTTGATTTATTATCGATTGAGTTAATTGGAGTTGTTCCAGATGACGAATACATTATTACACAAACTAATAAAGGAGAACCAGTTATTCAAAACAAAAAAGCGCCATCTGGAAAAGCCTATATAGAAATAGCTAAAAGAGTATTAGGAGAAAAAATCGAAGTAACCATTCCAGGAAGAGAAAAAGGCTTTTTTGAAAAACTAAAAGGACTATTCAAAAAACAATAATTAATTTGGAGGGTAAGAAACAATAATGTTTGAAAACATAATGAAATTTTTTAAAAAATTAAGTAAAAAAGAAGAAAAAGTGTCAAACCATTCAAGAGATGCAGCAAAAGAAAGATTACATTTAGTTTTAATGCAAGATAGAGCTAATGTTTCAGCAGACTTTTTAGAATTAATGAAGCAAGAAATTATTGATGTTATCAAAAAATACATAGACATTGATGAAACAGCAATTGATGTAAAACTTACGAATCGAGAGAATGAAGATGGAACGAATGGAGCACCAGCTTTATATGCTAATATTCCTATTATCAATATAAAAAGTGAAAAGAAAAAAGAAGAAGTAGCAGAAGAACCAAAAAGCCAGATAAAAGAAGAAGGAAAACAAGAAGAAAAAGAAATAAATAAAGATAATTGTGAAGAGAAAGAGAAAGAAGAAGTAGTAAAAGAGCAAGTAGTAGAAGAAACTCTTGATTCTGAAGTAAAAGAAAAGAGTGAAAAGGAAAGCAAAGAAGGACAAGAAGAAAATAAGAAAAAAGAGCTTAAATCAAAAGATTAAATTAGTAAAAGAGTGATTTAATGAGAAAAAGAGAATTAAAAAATATAGAATGGGGAATAGGAATCGTCGCAATTATTCTTTGTATTATAGGGATAATTGCATTATTTTCTGCTACCCAAGAAACAGAATATGACGAATTCAATAAACAATGTATATGGTTTGTAGCGAGTCTAATTTTAGGAATTATCGTTATGCTAATTGACTATAAATCCATTGTGAAAATGTCGCCTATCTTATATGGAGCAGGTATTTTATTATTGATTGCTGTATTATTCACACCACGAGTTAATGGAGCAACTAGTTGGTTTGACATTGGTTTTTTTTCATTTCAACCAGGAGAATTTGCTAAAATATTTGTTATTCTATTTTCAGCTTATGCTATTACCAAAATACAACAAAGAGATAAAACAAATATTAATAAACCACTAAAACTTTTAATCGTATTAGCTATTGTTGCATTGCCAGTTTTACTCATTATAAAACAGCCAGACTATGGCACAGCAGCAGCTTTTATAGCAGCAATTATATTTATGTTAGTAACAGCAGGACTAGACAAAAAATATATTTTAAGTGCGATTATCTTAGTAGTAGTATCAGTTCCCTTATTATATCATTTTATATTACCAGGACATGCAAAACAAAGAATTGATATATTTTTAAATCCAGAATCAGATCCACGTGGAGCAGGCTATAACATCATCCAATCCAAACTTGCTATTGGAGCAGGAGGACTAACAGGAATGGGATTACTGAAAGGAAACCAAACACAACTAGGATTTTTATATCCTAAAACAACGGACTTTATATTTGCGGTTATTGGAGAAGAAATGGGATTCATTATAGCAGGTATGATAATCATACTCTATGTAGTATTTATTACCAAATGCTTATATGTAGCAAAAACGGCTAAAGATGATGAAGGCTCCTTAATTGCTTCTGGAATAACAGGAATATTTGTATTTCATATGATAGAAAATATTGGAATGGTAATGGGATTATTACCAATCACAGGAGTACCCCTTCCATTTATTAGCTATGGAGGAAGTTCATTAATTACCAACTTTGTTTGTATAGCACTAATATTAAACATTAGTAGTAAAAGGCAAAAAACAATATTTGTGAAATGATGTCGCATCGGGGACGTTTCTTTTTACGACATTTTGTCGTTTTGGGGACAGTTCTTTAAAAATTATATTTTAATATAAAGGAAGATATGTCCCCAAAGCGACAAAATGTCGTAAAAAGAAACGTCCCCGATGCGACAAAGGAGAAAAAGATGTACTTACATAAATTAAAAATAGGAAATGTAGAATTAGAAAATAACTTGATATTAGCTCCTATGGCTGGTGTAACAAACCAGCCTTTTCGAATGATTTGCAAAGAATTTGAACCAGGTATGGTATGTACAGAAATGGCTAGTTCAAGAGCTATTTTTCATGATGATCAAAAAACAAATCGTTTATTAAATATACAAGGAGAAAAAAGACCAATTAGTTTTCAAATTTTTGGCAGTGATGAAGAAACTATGGGGTATGCAGCCAAATATGTGAGCCAAATGGCAGATATTGTAGATATTAATATGGGGTGCCCAGCTCCTAAAGTTGTGAAAAATGGAGATGGAAGTAAGCTTTTATTGGATTTAGAACAAGCCAAAAAAATAATAAAGGCAGTTGTTAAAAATTCTAAAGTTCCTGTTACTTTAAAATGTAGAAAAGGATGGGATAAAGATCATTTAGTGGCAGTAAAATTGGCGAAGATTGCAGAAGATGAAGGTGTATCTGCAATTACTATTCATGGAAGAACACGTACAGAATTTTATTCTGGAACAGCTGATTTGGAAATTATAAAACAAGTAAAACAAGCAGTGAAAATTCCAGTTATCGGAAATGGAGATGTTGTAGATGAGCATACAGCATTAAGGATGTTTAGAGAAACAGGTGTAGATGGCATTATGATAGGGAGAGGAAGCTTTGGAAATCCATGGATTTTCAAAAGAATTGCTCATTTTTTAGAAACGAAAGAAAAATTACCAGAACCATCTAGCCAAGAGAAATTAGAAGTTATGAAAAGACATATTGAATTGGCGGTAAAGGAAAAAGGAGAAATTGCAATTAAAGAACTAAGAAAACATATAGCCTGGTATACTAAAAATTTAAAGAACTCAAGTGAATTTAGAAACCAAATAAACCAAATAGAAACAAAAGAAGAATTGATTCAAAAAATAGAAGAATATTTTAAAACACTATAAAATAAATATGATAGTAGATTTGATATCTACTATTTTTTATATTCTAAAGTGATAGGAGGTAAAAGTTTGAAAAAGAAGAATATAATTATTTTACTTGTGATGATATTAATAATAGGTATGATTATTTTTTTCATAAATTTTTCTGGTAAAACGGCTAAAAAATTAAAAATTGGAAATAATACTAGTAGTCAAGAAATTGTAGATTATATTTTAAATATTAGTTCATATGAAGCAACAATAGAAGTAGAAGTAGAAAGTAATAAAAATAAAAATCAATATAGATTAAAACAACAATATACTAGTCCAGACAATTCATCGCAAGAAGTTTTAGAGCCAAACAATATAGCAGGTATAAAAATAAGCAAAAATGGAAATCAATTAAAAATAGAAAATACAAACTTAAGCTTAAGCACCATTTTTGAAAATTACGAATATATATCAGATAATAATTTAGATTTAAGTTGTTTTATAGACAATTACAAGGAAGATGAAGAAGCAAGTTGGAAGGAAGAAACAAACGAAATAGTCATGAATACCCAAAAAGATAAAGAAGAAAAAAAATTATGGATTGATAAAAAAACAGGAAAACCTACTAAATTGGAAGTAAACAGGACGAACAAAAGCACTAAGATTTACATATTATATAATGAAGTGAATATAAATCATTTCCACTAATATTTAAAATAGCATGAAATATACTTGACAATATACTAATAGTAGGAGTGAAGAATATGCAAATCAAAAGAGGAGATATGTTTTATGCAGATTTAAGTCCAGTAGTTGGCTCAGAACAAGGAGGAATTCGACCAGTTCTTATTATACAAAATGATAGAGGAAATAAATATAGTCCTACTGTGATTGCTGCAGCAATTACATCTCAGACAGGAAAAAACAAATTGCCAACCCATATTGAGATAGGTTCAGATTCCTGTGGATTAAAAAGCAATTCAGTAGTATTAGCAGAACAGATAAGAACCATTGATAAAAGTAGATTAAAAGAGAGAATTGGTCATATTGATGATGAAAAGATCATAGATAAAGTGAATAATGCTTTGGGTGTAAGCTTTGGATTAGATGAATAAAAACAATTAAATATTAAAATAAAAACGTCTTTCTGAATCAAATTATTAGAAAGATGTTTTTATTTTTTAGCTTATTCTTTTCCATATATATGTTGCAATGTATGGTTCTAATACATTTGCTGCTTTTCCAGAACCAGTTGATGAAGTAGTAGTATTATTACCAGTAAACCTGCTTGTGACACTACCAGCAGCTGTTACAGAATGATAATGATTTCCTACTGTAGATGTTGTCATAGCTGGTATAGTTCCTGAAACTGAATGAGAATGCATTCCTGCATAGTCCATTCCTAGTAATGTCCAATGTGTTTTTATTCTAGCTGATACTTGATTTGCTGTTACTGCAAATGTAACGCCATTAGATGTTTCTACTCTGTTACCAGGAAGCCACTCACCATATCCAGCAGCTGTATTCGAATTAAAAATACCATGGGCATGATCTCCTGTTGAATTGGTAGCTCCATTGATAAGTGATGCAGCGGAAGTAGTATGTGCATGATTTCCCAATGTTGAAGTATTAACGGCGCTACCGATGAAAGTACTATTAACAGATCCTGTTGGTATTACAGTATGATTATGATTAGGCATTTCTTCTTTGGTTATGGTATGTGAATATTCTCCTCCTGTTTGTTCATTTTGGAAAGATTGTGTATTGCCATTGCTATCTGTTCCTGTTCCTGCTCCTATTAAAGTTCTTCCTTGTCCATAACTTTCCCAGGTTCCTCCTAAATATTCACCTGGATTAGTTGAATTAGTAGATATATATATACTTCCTACTGGAAAAATTTCTAATTTTGTTGTTTCTAATGCACTTTCAATCATTTTTTGTATTTCTGTATAATTAGGGTATCCATTTTCATCTGCAACGTTAGCATAAGAATTGGATAAATCAGTTTCATTGACAGAATAGTTTCTGCTAATTTGTATAATTTCTTTTTCTTGGCTTGCATTTTTATTCATCATTGCGATATTGACTAATAATAAAATCGTAATCATAAATAAACAGGCTATTAATATAAACAACGTAACAGAACCGCGTTGCTCTTTTATTTTTTTCATATAGCTAGCTTCTC
>CATOLW010000042.1 GCA_951800935.1 uncultured Clostridium sp. | reverse complement strand
GACAATTGGTGATTATACTTTTGGAAAGCCAGCAAAAATTACTGTTAACACTTATACTGGAAAAAATGGAATTATTAACATTGAAAGAGAAGTTGAAATATCTGGTCCATCTCATTCAAAAGGTGTATTAATCTTAACTGGCTATTTAGGAGAAATGTTTGCACAAGATATTCCATTATGTTTAACCGCAAGCATTTGTTTTGAGCAGTTATATAATGGTGTAGATGGTGATAGTGCTTCTAGTACAGAGCTATATGGCTTGTTATCTAGCCTATCTGGCATACCAATTAATCAATCCATTGCTGTTACTGGCTCTGTTAACCAAAAAGGACAAATCCAACCAATTGGTGGTGTTAATGAAAAAATCGAAGGCTTTTTCCAAATCTGTAAAATGAGAGGCTTAAATGGTTCTCATGGTGTTATGATACCAGTCCAAAATATTGACAATTTACAATTATCAGACGAAATCATTGAAGCTGTTAAGAACAAACAATTCCATATCTATTCTGTATCCACCATTGAAGAAGGAATTGAAGTTTTAACAGGCGTTCCAGCTGGTAAAAAAGATAAAGATGGTCATTTTCCAGCAGGTACCATTAATTACTTAGTATATGAAAAATTAAAAAAATATGCTGAAATCAGCAAAAAGGATTAAGGAACAGGGATTAAGGGACGTTCCTTAAAATCCCTCTTTTAAGCATTAGAGGATGACCTTAACTGTTATGAGTGTCAACGAATTACAGATAAGTAATCCCTTTAGCTACACTCCTTTCTTATATTTCTTATATTAAACAAAAAGGAGCCTTTTAAATAAGGCTTCTTTTTGTTTATTTTAAAAACGATTCTACAATCTCTATTGTTTCTTTATCAGAATCTATTTTTGCTTCTACTCCAATTGGTATTACTGCATTTGCTATTTTATGTCCAAAATCATTACACTTAACAATTGGAAAATCATATTCTTTGGTATAATCTAATAAGATATCTTCCATTCCTGGGTAGGTATTTCCATCTTTTTGTAAATCATAATTATATCCTACTACAACTGCTTTTACTTTGTCAAACACACCATATTGTTTCAAATGTGCCATTCTTCTTTGACATTCATTTAGTGAAGTTCTATAACTTTCTATTAATAAAATTTTATCTTGCATATCAGGAAAATACTTCGTCCCTAATAAATACATCATACTTCCTAAATTGGTTCCTATAATTTTTCCTTGTACATTTCCTTTTCTTAAAAATTTCTTTTTCCCTGTTTGAAATTTCCCCATTTCCTTATGTACTAATACTTTTTCAAAATCAATGTAGCCATCTTCCTCCTGTTTGTTTCCCAAACTAACAAAGTTAGGTCCACTAAATGTTACTAATCCTGTTTTTTTATAAATAGCTTGTAATAAGACAGTTACATCACTATATCCTACTATGATTTTAGGATTTTGTTTGATTACTTCATAATCTAATAAATCAATAAAAGTATTACAAGTTTGCCCTCCAAGTAAGCAAATAATTGCTTTTACTTCTTTATCGCAAAACATCTCCATCATATCTTGCGCTCTTTGCTCTTTGGTTCCTGCTGAACCATAATAGTCTTCTAATACATATTTTCCTTTTTTTATTTTAAACCCTTTTTGTGTTAGTAATTTTTCGGCACGAAAAAATTCATCCTGTCGATTATTTAATTCTAAGCTATTGGCAACTCCTACAACACCGATGGTATCTCCATATTTTAGTTGATTGGCTAACATCCTTTTCTCCTTTTATCTTTTATTTTTTTAATTCTATCATACTAAAATATATTTTGCAAATTAAAATCATACTTATCTTCAATATGTTTTAAAATAAAAACACTTTTATCTAACTCACTTATTGCTTCTTCATAGTCTTTTGCTTCTATATAACTTTTCATAGCCACAAATTCTGTCTCCACTTTTTCTAATTCATCATGTTCAATAAAATAAGCTAATTTATCATGTCTTTGTTCCCATTGCTTATAAATTGCTTCTGCTTCTTTTTGCATTGTCTCATTTTCAATATCTTCTCCGTGTTAACTTTCCTCTTAAAGTCATAAGTCCACTAGATAGTTCCTTAACAGATTCTGTTGTATAATTTTGTGTTGTTTTATCGCCAAAGATAATGGCAATTACAATAATAATGCATATAACCGTTTCCTTTAACATACTAAACTCCTTTTTATTATCTATAAAAAGTGCACCTAAAGGTATTACTTATCTGTAATTTGTTGCACTCATAACAGCTAAGGTCATTCCCCAATTCCTAAAACAGGGATTTTAAGGAACGTCCCCTAATCCCTCTTATTTTTTGCTTGACAGAAAATTTGCCCTTTTCCATCTATAGTTACTACTAAGGCTTCTTCTGGTTTCATTTTGAATTTTTCTACTTGTTTTTTTAGCCAAGTATAGTTTTTTCCTAAAGCCTGTAAATTTTTGTACATAATTTTTCCATCTATTACTAAGTCATATGGAATTCCTTCATAGTCTGGTTGTATTTGGAAATCCTCTGGCATTGTATTTCTTTTTTCTGGCTTTTGAATAACGGTTACTTGTCCACTGGTTTCTAAAATAGCGTATTCTACATCACCTAAGTTCACTACGTTATTGCCTCGTAATCTTTCTTCTAGTTCGTTTATCGTAAATCTTTCTTTTCGCAATGCTTTTTCATCAATTTTTCCTCTATAAATCAAAATGCTAGGTTTTCCACATATCACTTCTCTTGCTTTTAAACTTTTCATATTAATAATAGAAATAATTAAATGCATCATTAAAAGCCCTAATATTGGAATAATTCCATTGGATATTGGAATCCCTATTTCCGTCATAGGAATAGATGCTAAATCTGCTATCATGATAGATATTGCTAATTCAAACGGTTGCAATTGACCAATTTCTCTTTTCCCCATTAATCTCATTACAATTAAAACAATAATATATAATATAATTGCTCTAAAAAATGTAATTAGCATCAAAACACATCCTTTTTCTGTTATCAAGTTTTTATTTATTTTTTACAAATTTTAACTTTTTTATACCTATTTTTTTGAATAATTTTTTTAATTTTGAGAATAATAATTTTAGAACCTTTGAAAAAAATACATTATGAATTTTAATTCTAAGGAGGTTAGACTTATGCACGATTCTCAAGGTCAAGCAAGTACAGGTGGCTCTACAGCATGGCAAATTATTGGTAGATTAGTGGCATCTGCTGTTGTATTAGCTATCACTGCATTTTTTACACCTGGATTTACAATTAATAGTTTTTGGACTTTAGCAATTGCTGCTGTCGTCCTAACAGTTATTGATTATTTAGTTATCAAATTTACTGGCTTACATGCTAGTCCTTTTGGTAAAGGATTTGTAGGTTTCGCATTAGCAGCTATTGTTCTATATGTAACTCAGTTCTTTGTAGCAGGATATTCTATTTCTTGGATGGCTGCTATAATTGGCGCTTTAATCTATGGTGTAGTAGATTACTTCATTCCTGGAAATCAGTCTATGTAGTAAACAAAAAACCAAACGGTGTACTTATTAGTACTTATTTTCCGTTTGGTTTTTATTTTATCTTAATATTTTTCTACCACTTCATTTTTGTTTTTATAAATGCTATTTTTAGGAATGATTCCTCTTACAGAAGACAATGGATAAATATTAGAGTTTTTCCCAACTATTGTACCTGGGTTTAGCACTGATCCACATCCAATTTCTACTTCATCTCCAAGCATAGCACCAAATTTTTTAATACCTGTTTCAATTTTGTTTGTTCCATTTTTTACAACAACTAATTTTTTATCTGATTTTACATTAGAAGTAATGGAACCTGCTCCCATATGTGCTTTGTATCCCAAAATAGAATCTCCTACATAATTGTAATGTGGAACTTGCACTTTATTAAAAAGAATAACATTTTTTAGCTCTGTTGAATTTCCTACTACTGCCTCTTCTCCTACGATTGCTTTTCCACGAATAAAAGCACAATGCCTGATTTCTGCATTTTCTCCAATAATTGCTGGACCATGAATATAAGCAGATGGCATTACCTTTGCAGATTTTGCAATCCATACATCTTCTCCTATTTTATTATATTTTTTAGGGTCTAGCTTATTTCCTAGTTCTAATATGAAATCATTAATTTTAGCTAATGCTTCCCATGGATATTCTACTTTTTCTAATAATTCTTTTGCTATTGTTTCTTCTAAATTATATAAATTACAAACTTTACATTCTTCCATGATTTTCCTCCATCTTTAACATCTCTTCCAATATTTTTCGTATAATTCTTTTGCTGTTTTTGGACTATCAACTCCATCTTTATTTTTTACTGGTGCAAAGTCATCTTCTCTTTTTCCTCTTAAAATTGCAATATCATCAAAGTATTCAAAGGCATCAAAAATAAAGGATTCAAATTTATAAGAATTTGGTTCTTTGGGTATAATTTCTTTTCCATTTTCATCTATGTAAGTATTTTTCTTTAATGCACTATGATACATTAAGTGTTCCTTGCTAATTTTTTCAATAGCATCTATGGTGTATAAATTGCACATAATGTGAGATTCTCCGTATTTTAATTCACCATCTAAATCAACTTCTTCTGCCATTTTTGTTGGAAGTTCTGCATATTCAATTACTTTTGGATGCCCATTCATTTTGCAAAAAACTCCTACTTTTTCATGAGGATTTGCTTTTACTACTGATTTAGAAGCAATTTGAACTCCTTGCTTAATGGCCATTCCAAGTAAAGTTACATCTACCATTTTTAGTAAAACATTATCAACTCCTCCAATGAATATCCACTTAATACCTCTTTCTTTCATGTTTGCTAAACAACCACTTTTTCTTAAAGAAGCATAAGTTCCTCCATTTCCGTCTGAAGCTTCTTTGATTTTATTTTCTTTACTAATTAGAAGTTTTCCTTTTCTATCAATTAATGGTAATTCACTTTGGGTAAAAATAGTAACACTTTTTCTATCATAGCCAAAATAGTTGTTTTTTTCTAAAAAAGTTACTGTTTCTTCATGATTTTCTTTACTTGCCATGACATACCATGGTATCACTACGCCATATTTTTTATTGGCTTCTTTTAAGTTTTCTACTAATATTTCAAATAAATATTTTCCTTTTCCATAAACATCTAATTTGAAAGTTCCTTTTGGTCCATTGTGTCCGAAGTCTACTTCCTTGCCCTCCTGCCATCGTAACTACTGCATATTCTTTATTTCTAATTGCTGCTTCTCCTAATGTTTCAAATTCATTAATTTGTTCTTTTGATAATTTTGCTTTATCTAAATAAGCAATATTTTCTATTTTGTTTTCTTTTATTTTGATTTCTTTTTGGGTATTTGCATATAACTCCATAATTTGATGGAAATCTATTTTATTAATTTGTTCTATTAGTTCTTCTTTTTCTTTTCCTTCTAATTGCTCTAATAATTTTATTATATGTTCTTGGTTATAGTTCTTTAGGCATTCTATCCTATCTTGCACTCTATCCATCCCTTTTCCCATCCCTTTTTAGTCGTTTTTCTATTATATGCGATTTTATCATATTTGCTTCTATTTATCAAGTTTTTCATTAAAACTTGTCATATTCTAAAAAAATACTCCATATATATTAACTAAAGTAATTGGTACAAACATTTTGATTTAAGAATTTAAAGGAGGTATATAGATGGAAAATACAAGATTGTATGAAGACATCGCAAAAAGGACAGATGGAGATATCTATGTGGGAGTAGTTGGTCCTGTTAGAACTGGTAAATCCACTTTTATTAAAAGATTTATGGATTTGTTAGTTATCCCTAATATTGATAATGATTACAAAAAAGAAAGGGCAAGAGATGAACTTCCTCAAAGTGCTGGTGGAAGAACCATTATGACAACAGAACCTAAGTTCATACCAAATGAAGCAATTGAAATTTCATTAGACAATAATCTCAAATTTAAAACTAGATTAGTAGATTGTGTTGGTTACTTAGTAGATAATGCCATTGGCTATTTAGAAGATGACATGCCTAGAATGGTAAAAACACCTTGGTCTGGGGAAGAAATCCCCTTTGAAACAGCTGCTGAAATTGGAACCAAAAAAGTAATTGATGAACATTCTACCATTGGTATTTTAGTTACAACAGATGGTTCAATTACTGATATTCCAAGGGAAGATTACATTCAAGCAGAAGAACGAGTTGTTGCTGAATTAAAAGCTTTAAACAAACCTTTTATCATTCTTCTAAATTCAAATGACCCTTCTGCTGGTTATACTAGAGAATTAGCTGATAAATTAAGTGAAAAATATGGCACAACAGTTATGCCTATTAATTGCGAACAACTAAGTATCGATGATATTAATAACATGTTCTCTAAGATATTATATGAATTTCCAGTAGAACAAATCCTAATTAAGTTCCCTCGTTGGATTGATGGCTTAGAATGTGAACATCCATTAAAAGTAGAATTATATGAAGAAATCAAAAATGCTTTTACAGATATAAATGTATTAAAAGACATTTCTAATTGTGTCAACAAAATTAAACAAACAGAAATCATTTCTAAAAGTTCTATTGAAGATATTCAACTAGGTTCTGGTAATATAAGTATTGAAATCACTTTAAAAGAAGAATTGTTCTATCAAATTCTTTCTGAAATTACCAATGTTGATGTTACCAATGAAGGAGATTTATTTAGTATCATTTCTGATTTATCAAAAACAAAAAAGAAATTTGACCGTATCTCTTATGCACTAGAAGAAGTGGAAGCAAAAGGCTATGGTATTGTAACACCTTCTATTGATGACTTAGAATTAGAAGAACCAGAAATGATTAAGCAAGGCTCTCGTTTTGGTGTTAAATTAAAAGCAAAAGCCCCTTCTATCCATTTGATCAAAACCTGTGTCGAAACAGAAGTTTCTCCAATTGTTGGTTCTGAAAAGCAATCGGAAGAATTAGTAAATTACTTACTTTCTGAATTTGATAGTAACCCAAAAGAAATTTGGAAATCCAATATCTTTGGAAAAAGCTTACATGAATTAGTAAATGAAGGACTGCAAACAAAACTTTCTAAAATGCCAGAAGATGCCCAATTAAAACTTCAAGAAACCTTAGAACGTATTGTAAACGAAGGCAGTGGTGGTTTGATTTGTATTATTCTTTAATCTATATTAATAAAAGTGAAGAAGTTAAAATTTCTTCACTTTTTTATATTCTATTCATAATCAGAAGTACTAATTGCTGGGTAATTAAACATTTTTCCGTCCTTCTGTAAACTGTCCACTAGGACGATGATCTTGTATCATATTATTAGATCCTTTTAAAAAATAACGATATTTTGAGCTATTGCTAACCCAACCAGTTGATGATACTGGATCATCCCAAGTACAATCAATCGCATACCAAGCATTTCCTAAACTAACATAATTCCAAGCATGATTTTCTGTTTTTCCTTCTGAATTAGTACCTTTTCCTATTACTAAAGTACATGGTATTCCGAAGTGAATCCATCATATATTTAAAACTTCTAGCATACCCTTCACACACGGCTTCTCTATTTATCATAGCACCATAGATATTATAAATATTGCTTTTTGAAATGCTAGTATCATATTCAATATTTTCCACCAAATAGTCATGTACCATTTTTATATTATCATAAGTATTTACCCTTCTATTTTCTAATATTTGATTTCTAACTTGCTCTATTTTACTAATAGCTACATCAATTTGTTCTTTCGAAGAAAATTCATCAATTAAATAATTTTTTTCTTGTCCGCTATTGATGTACACACCATAAGTCACTTTATCCCCTCTTGTAGTGGTTTCAATATTTAAATACATTTTGTTAGGACTTAAATAAAAAACATCTGGATTATCATAAGTATAAGCTTCAATTGCAGATTGATAATATTTTTCTAATTGGTCTTGTCCCGTACTTCTACTTAATAAATCACTAAAAGAATTACCTAATTCTATTTGGTGGGTTCCTGTTTTCATATTTTCTTTATTCGCTTCAAAAGCTTTGTAAATTGTTTTTGCTTCTTCTTCTAATTGATTATAAAAGTATTTGTTAATTGCTATATTAGAATAATCTACTTCTTCTATTTGTTTGTTAGCATCTTGTATATTTCCAAATGGATTTTCTAAAATTTGGGGTGTTTTTATCTCTTTATCAACTGTATTCGTATTTTCTGATAAAATAGTTTTTACTCCTTCTGGTTGTACAGAAGTTTCTAGTCTTTTTAATTCTTCCCATAAAATCATGCCAAATAAAGTAAAAACACCAATGATTAAAAAGATAATAATGGTCATAATAACGGTCGCTAATTTACTTTTCATAACGTTTCTCCTTTGTTTTCCTTCTTTTTTATTATATCATTTTTTTCTTTTAAAAACTAGTAT
Organism: uncultured Clostridium sp.; assembly: GCA_951800935.1. Next base: position 23 of record CATOLW010000042.1, on the reverse strand, counting down.
ATTTCTAAGTTTTTTGAGAAATA
>CATOLW010000041.1 GCA_951800935.1 uncultured Clostridium sp. | reverse complement strand
AGCATTTTTTTAATCTGTTATAAAAAATTAGAAAGTTTGCAAAAAAATACAAAAAATCACAAAAAATTAGCACAAAAATAAAAAAGTATGATATGATAGTCGTATAAAAAATAAAAGAAGGGAAGAGAAAGAATTATGAACAATATTAAAATATTTGCTTGTCCATCAGCAGAAGAATTTACAAAAGAAATATGTGATTGTTTAGGAGTAGAAATGGGAAAAATCAATCACCAAAAATTTTCTAATGATAATAACTTTGTACAAGTCTTAGAAACGGTAAGACAAAAAGACGTATATGTTGTACAAACTTGTCATCCACCAGTTAACGAAAGAATTATGGAAGTATTAATAACAATTGATGCAATAAAAAGAGCATCTGCTAAAAACATAAATGTAATTTTGCCATACTTTCCTTATTCAAGATCAGACAAAAAAGACCAACCACGTGTACCAGTAACGGCTAAACTAATGGCGCAAATCTTAGAAGCAGCTGGAGCAACTAGAGTTATTACTTGTGATCTACACAATCCAGCCATACAAGCATATTTTAATGTAAACTGTGACCGATTAACAGCAGAATACATATTAGAAGACTATTTTAAACAAAAGAAATTAGACAATATGGTAATTGTTGCAACCGATGCAGGAAGTTCTAAAAAAGCCTATAAATATTCTGAATTTTTTGGATGTCCAATTGCTTTAGTGGATAAAAGAAGAGATGCTAATGATGATAGAGCAATTGCAGGAACCATTATAGGAGATGTAAAAGATAAAAATGCTATTATATTTGATGATGAAATTGCAACAGCGGGTTCTATGATGGAAACGGTAAAAGTACTACAAAAATTTGGTGCAAAAGCTATTTATGCAGGTGGAACACATGGAATTTTATCAGGACCAGCGATTGAAAGAATCAAAAATTCAGGAATCAAAGAAATGGTAGTAACTAACACGGTTCCTGTACCAGAAGAAAAAAGAGTTGACAATTTAACAGTTTTATCAATTGCTCCATTATTTGCAGAAGCCATAAAACGTATTAATGAAGAAAGACCACTAGGAGAATTATATGAATAAGATTCTAAAGAATATAAAAGAATTATATTTAAAATACAAAGAAGTAATCAACTACCTTATATTTGGAGGACTAACTACTATTGTCAATTTTGTATGTTATTTTATATTTGCAAAATTAATAGGAATGGATGAAGTAATAAGTAGTGGATTAGCATGGTTTTGCTCTGTATTATTTGCTTATATAACGAATAAATTATTTGTATTTGAAAGTAAAACGAAAACCATTTATGCATTTTTTGAAGAAATGATTTCCTTTTTTTTAGCACGTATTGTATCAGGAGCTTTATGTGATGTGGGGACTTTTGCTGTTATGGTAAAAGGCTTCCATATTAATGACATCTTGGATAAAATTGTAACACAAATTATGGTAGTAATTGTAAATTATTTCTTTAGTAAATTAATTGTATTTAGAAAGAAAAAAGAAAAAGTATAAAAATATGTCAAAAGGCAATTGACAAAAATAAAGAATTGTAGTAAAGTGAAACCATGAGAAGTAACTAATAAAACATGTCTTGAATAAGAAAGGAAGATAAGCATGATGACAAGACAAAATGGAAGCAATGGACTTCGAGTAAAAGTTACACCTAAGCGGGAAGTAACAATTGGAGAAAAATTGCAAGTTACAATCACAATCACAAAAAAGATAACTTGGATAAAGATACTGGTTAATAAATATGGTGAGAATCCAAGCATCATACAACCAATGAAAAAAATAAAAGAAGACGAAAGTTCAGAAGAATACTATACTAGTGTGGAATTTGCTAGTTGTGGAATTTACGACTTCTTTTTTTTGTTGGAGGAAGGTGGAGAAGAAAAAGCCATTAAGTTAAGCCGAGAAACCAAAAAAGCTTTTATCACAATGCCTTATGAAGAGGCACCTTACTGGAGAATCTTGGTAATACAAGATTTTACTGTTCCGAAATGGACAGAAGATAAAATCTATTATCAAATTTTTGTGGATAGATTTTATAAAAGTCCAAGTAAGCCAATCAAAAAACTGCCAGGAAGAAACTATCGGAATTGGGGGGAAATGCCAAACTGGAAACGAAACGAAAAAGGAAAGTTTCATAACAATGACTTCTTTGGAGGCAATTTAAAAGGGATTGAAGAAAAACTTCCTTATTTAAAGAGTCTTGGTATAGGAGTGATTTATCTATCTCCTATTAATCAAAATCCATGTCGATATGATGGATATGCAAGTATCAATCACATGGAAATTGATCCAGATTTAGGGGATTTTAATGATTTAAAAAGCCTGCATAAAAAGGCAACTACAATGAAAATGCATATCATTTTAGATATTGCAGTAAACCATTGTAGTATAGAAAACCAAATTTTTCAAGAAGCCTTAAATAATGCGGATTCTCCTTATCGAAAGTGGTTTTATTTTGACGAAAATGGTAATTATAAATGTTGGTATAATGAATTTATAGATATGCCAGTATTTAACCAATTTGAGCCAGAATATCAAAACTACATTTATGGAGAAAATGGTGTAATTGCTAAGTTTTCGCCTTATGTAGATGGGTTTCGAATAGACGTTGGTGAAGAATTGCAGTCCTTTGTGTTAGAAGGAATTAGAAATCGGGCTAATCAAAAAAGACCACATCTAATTATTACAGAAGCATGGTGGGAGCAGGAAACTGACAAATTTGGTAAATGGTTTGATGGATTAACCAATTATCCTTTTACCAATGTTATCTTAAAATATGCAGCTCATGGTGAAACAGCGCAGTTAAAAAATAAGATAATAGAAATTGAGGAATCCTATCCAGAAAAAGCAGTTAAGCTAAATTCATTAGATACTCATGATATGGTAAGAGCCTTAACGATTTTAGGTGGAAAATATATGAGAAGGGAAGAAGAACGAATTTGGGAGATTGATAAAGACCCATCCCCTTGGCATAGAGATACACCAGAAGGAAGAAGGTTCTTTACGGATGAGTTCCGAGAATTTGAAGTCGAAAATGACCTTCTTGGCGAAGCTGTATATAAAGAAGCAAAAAAATTGCTAAAATTAGCGACCATGATTCAGTATTTTCTGCCAGGAAACCCTTGCTTGTTCTATGGAACAGAGGTTGGTTCACATGGTTATAAAGACCCTTTTAACCGTAAATGTTTTCCATGGGGGAGTATGGATAAGGAGCTGCTTAGCTTTTTCCAAACGATAGGAAAAGCAAGAAATTACTTTAAGCAAAAAGGATGTAAAATGAAGTACCTTTATTGTGAGCAAGATCTTTTTGTTTTCGAACGGTACTGTGACACCAGAACGAAAAATGCAGTAGTAGTTGCAACGAATTCTGGTAACGAGGCAAAAGAAATTGAATTGCCTCAAGAGTATAGCATGGCAGAAAACAGGATGTTAGTGATTTCAGAAGGCGCAAGTGAAACTTTTTTGCCACCTAAGAGTGGTATTGTGATTGTTAAAATGTGATTGTAAAGTGACTTTTAAGTCTAAGTAAAATGCTAGAAAGGGGCCAGATGATATGGCCTCTTTCTGTTTTCTATATTTTTGATAAAATTTTACAAGCATCTTAGAAGAGGTAAAAGGTATAAAAAAAGAAGTACAAGAGACAAAAACTGAGTTACGAAATGATATGGATGAAAGGTTTTCGAAACAAAGTAAAGAAATAGTAGAAGAACTAAATCAAATTATAATTATGCAAGAAAGAAACGAGAACACAAAGAACATGAATACAAAATAGCTAAATTAGAAGATAAACAAGGAGAAATTGAAGAAAGGCTAGAAAGAATTGGTTGATATATTTTGATATATCAACTTTTTTAATCGTTTTCATATATACAAAAAGCAAAAAATATGATAAAATAGAAAACATAGAATAAGACTTAAAGAAGTAAGGAGAAAATAAGAAATGGACAAAAAAAGAATCTTAACAGGAGATAGACCAACAGGGAAATTGCATATAGGCCATTACTTTGGTTCGTTAAAAAAGAGAGTAGAGTTACAAGAAAGTGGAGAATATGACCCTTATATATTAATAGCAGATGTGCAAGCTTTAACAGATAATTTTAATAATCCAGAAAAGGTAAGAAAAAATGTAAGGGAAGTAGCAATCGATTATTTATCAGTTGGAATTGATCCAAGCAAAACAACGATCTATATTCAATCTATGATACCAGAAGTAGCTGAATTAACCGTATTTTATTCAAATTTAGTAACCATAGCAAGATTAGAAAGAAACCCAACGGTAAAAACGGAGATAGCACAAAAAAGAGAAATATTTGGAGAAAGTGTAACTTATCGGATTTTTAGGATATCCAGTAAGCCAAGCAGCAGATATTACAGCCTTCCAAGGAAAATATATACCAGTAGGGGAAGATCAACTACCATTAATTGAGCAATGCAGAGAAATTGTAAGAAAATTCAATAGCATATATGGAGAAGTGTTAGTTGAACCAGAAGCAGTGTTATCGAATGGAAAGAGAATTAAAGGATTAGATGGCAATGAGAAAATGGGAAAATCATTAGGAAATGCTATATATTTATCAGATAGCGAAGAAGAAATTACACAAAAAGTAATGAGTGCAGTAACAGATCCAAACCGTATAAAAAAAGATGATTTAGGAAATCCTGATGTATGTATGGTAGCTTATTATCACAATTTATTTAGCACCAAAGAGGAAGTAAAAACAGTATGTGAAGAATGCAAAGCAGGAAAACGTGGTTGTGTAGCTTGCAAAAAACAATTGGCTAAAAATATTGTAGAAGAATTACGACCAATCAGAGAAAAAAGAGCCTATTATGAAGCTCATCCAGAAGAAGTAGATAGAATTTTAATCGAAGGAACCAAAAGAGCACAAGAAGAAGCAAAACAAACGATGAAAAAAGTAAAACAAGCGATGAAACTAAACTATTTTGAAAATTAGAAATACGAGAAGATAATGATTTATATTAAATTATAAAAGAAAGAGAAGAAAAAACATGTTTACAGATTATACAAAGATTATAATTAAATCAGGAAATGGCGGAAATGGAGCAGTAGCTTTTCGTAGAGAAAAATATGTAGCTAGCCGGAGGCCCAGATGGAGGAGATGGAGGAAATGGAGGAAACATCTATTTCCAAGTTGACAAGGACAAAAATACTTTGATTGATTTTCGTTATAATAGAAAATTCAAAGCTCATGATGGAGAAAATGGAAGTGGAAATCATTGTAATGGGAAATATGGAGAAGATTTATACATTAAAGTGCCAATCGGAACCGTTATTAAAGACGTTGAAACAGGAAAAGTAGTAGCCGATTTATCGAATCCAAATCAAACAGAGCTTGTTTTAAAAGGTGGTAGAGGAGGAAGAGGAAATTCTCATTTCAAAACATCAACAAGGCAAGCACCACAATTTGCAGAAGATGGTGAAAAAGGAGAAGAAAAAGAAGTTATTCTAGAATTAAAATTATTAGCAGATGTTGGGCTATTAGGGTTTCCAAATGTAGGAAAATCTACTTTTTTAAAAGCTGTAACAGATGCTAAACCAAAAATTGCTAACTATCATTTTACCACCTTAGAACCAAATTTAGGAGTTGTTAAAACAAAGGATGGAAATGGATTTGTTATAGCTGATATACCAGGAATTATTGAAGGTGCTAGTGAAGGTGTAGGACTGGGGATTCAATTTTTAAGACATGTAGAAAGAACAAGATTGTTGCTACATTTTTTAGATGTATCAGGACAAGAAGGAAGAAATCCAGTAGAAGACTTTTATGCCATAAACGAAGAACTAAAAAGATATAGTGAAAAGTTATCCACAAGAAAGCAAATTATTGTGGCAAATAAGATAGATGTTATGCAAGATGAGGCTTTAGTGAAACAAGTAGAAGTATTAGCCCAAAAAGAAAAGTTAGAATTGTATAAAATAGCAGGAGCAACAGGAGAAGGTGTACAAGAATTAATCGATTATGTAGCTAATATTTTACCACAATTGCCAAAAGAAGAATTAACTCAAATTGAAGACAAAGTAGTATACACTTTAGAAGAAAAACAAGACCAATGGAGTATAAAAGAAGAAGATGGTGTATTTATCGTATCAGGAAGAGCAGTAGAAAGATTAATGGGAAGAGTTAATATTGAAGATAATGAATCCATGTATTATTTACAAAAAAGCTTAAAAAATATGGGAATTGAAGATAAATTAAAAGAAATGGGCGTGTGTGAAGGAGATACTGTGATTTTAGCAGATTGGGAATTAGAATGGTATGAGTAATTGAAAAATAATAAATTCCAAGAAAACATTTTCTTGGAATTTATTATTTTATAAAGTAAATTTCATAATAATAGCATTTTTGTCTTGATAATAATTTTTTCGCATACCAATTTCTTTAAAACCAAACTTTTTATATAAATGAATGGCTGGATAGTTTTCTTCCATAACTTCTAAGGTAACAGAAATAAAATTACTTTCTTGTGCTAAAAGAATTAGTTTTTTTAGCAATAAACTACCAATTCCTTGATTTCGAAAATCTTTTTTTACTACAATGTTCATGATATCAGAGTCTTCTAACATAGACTTTATGCCAGCAAATCCTAAAATTTCTTCTTTCCATTTAGCAACAAAATAGTTTGAATTTTTAGAAGCTAGTTCATCTTTTAAAATATTAGCATTCCAAAATTCATCAAAATCAGAAGTTAAGGTACTAGCAATTTTATCGAAATGTTCTTGTGTCATAGGAATGATTTCAATATTTTTAAATTTTTCTTCTAATTGCCTTTGGGCTTGTGGTTTTTTTAAATACAAAGGTAAAACATCTTCTAATTGATTTTGTTTGTATTTATGAAAGCCTGCTAGACCAACCAAATAAGAGTCCAAAATATTAGCATCTAAAGGTGCTAGTATAGCATTTTCTTTGAATTTATGAACAATAGATTCTTGATAAATAACAGAACCATTGCCAACAAAAGTAATTGACTTATTCAATGAAATTTTTTGAGCACATAGATTTAAAGCATTTTCAATTGTCTCTGCAGTTGGTGCAATGATTTCATGGTAGTTAGAATTTTTTCGTTCATACAAAGCAAAATAACAATTATCATTTTTACAATCTAAGATACTGGCAATGAATCCTTCTTCTTGTATGGCATAAGCCAAAGCTTCTAAAGAACTAATGCCAATACAAGGAAGATTTAAACTGTCGCAAAAAGCTTTTATGGTAGCTATTCCAATACGAATACCAGTAAAAGAGCCAGGTCCATTATCACAAACTAGCAAATCTATGTCATTTAAGCTTAAATTAGATTGTCTAAAAGCTTGTTGAAGCATAGGCATTAAATTTTCAGAGTGAGTTCTTCCTGTATCTTGATCTAATTTACAAATTAAGTTAGTGTCTTCTAAAATTGAAACACCACAAATATTGCTTGCTGTATCAATACTTAATATTTTCAAAATAATCCTCCCATTTTTTCAAATTAGTATTTATATCTAAAATTCTGACATTTTCTTCTTCATCATTTCTAGAAAAGGTAATATGAAGATAGTTTTTTGGCAAAGCATCTTCAATTAATTCGCCCCATTCAATTAAGCAAATTCCATTTTCAAAATATTCTTCTCCACCAATTTCATAAAATTCAGAAGAATCTTCTAAACGATAGACATCAAAATGATAGATGTTAATATCATCTTTTTTATATTCATTTACAATGGTAAAAGTAGGGCTAGAAATTTCATGTTCTAAACCAAAAAAACTTAAAATTCCTTCTGTAAATTTAGTCTTACCAGAACCTAAATCGCCAGTAAGTACAATAGTATCCTTACTTTTTAGAAGAGCAGCAAGACTTCTGGCAAAATTTTTAGTGGCATCTTCATTTTGGGAAATAAATTGAAAATGACTCATAATTACCTCCTTATTAATTAGTCAAACATTATTATAATACAAAAAAATAAAAATTTCAATCAAAAGTCTTGATAAATCATAAAGCTTGTAATATAATTGTAACGAATTTGTAATAAAAGAGAAATGTAAAACGAGAAGGGAAGAGAAAAATGTTTAAATTTGGGTTAGGACAAGATATAGGAATCGATTTAGGAACAGCAACTGTAATTGCTTATGCGAAAGGAAAAGGAATTGTATTACGAGAACCTTCTGTTGTAGCAGTAGATAACAATACAGGAGAAGTGTTAGCAGTAGGGCAAGAAGCAAGAAGAATGCTTCGGAAGAACACCAGGAAACATTGTAGCAACAAGACCTTTGAGAGATGGTGTTATATCAGACTATACCGTAACAGAAAAAATGTTAAAACATTTTATTCATAAAATATGTGGCAAATTTCTTTTTGCTCCTAGAATTATGATATGTATCCCTTCACAAGTAACAGAAGTGGAGAAAAAAGCAGTAATTGATGCAGCTTCTCAAGCAGGAGCTAGAAAAGTATATTTAATTGAAGAACCAATTGCAGCAGCTATTGGAGCAGGAATCGATATTTCAAAACCGTGTGGAAATATGGTAGTAGAT
>CATOLW010000040.1 GCA_951800935.1 uncultured Clostridium sp. | reverse complement strand
CTAATACAATATCTTTATTATGATCCCATATTAAAAATTTAGTAGTTAAATTATTTTTCCTAAAAGTAGGGTATAGGTAATTTTTTAGTAAATCAGCTTCTTCTTGAGCTGAATATAAGCAAGATTCCCATATTTGCTTTGCATTTGGTTCATTTTGAATGGTCATATAATCAATAGAAATTCCTGCACTTTGATAACTATGAACATATTTTACAAGATACTCAGTCCATAAATTTTTGTATTTTGGTAATAATTTTCCACCACCTACTAGTTTATGATTATCTTTCATAAAGGCAGGAGGAGACCAAGGGGAAGCAACAAGCTGAAGGTTCCTATTTCTTTTTTTAGCAGATTTTATGATAGGGATAACATATTTCTGATCATGATTAATTGAAAAATCTGATAAATCCTTTTCATTAGCATAAGAATAACTACTTAAAGAAAAATCACAACTACCAATTGAAATTCTAGCAAATTGATAATTCAAATTTTCTTTTGCAAAGTATTCATCTAAAATTTGATTTGCTAACTTCTGATTCATACTACTTAAAAGATAACAAGAACTTTCTGTAAGAGCACCTCCAAACCCAAGAATTTTTTGAAAGGTAAATTTAGGATTAACTCGAATTACTTGATTTTCTGGAGTCTCATCATAAGAAGAAAAATTCTCATAAGAAGAATGAAGTAATAAGTTTCTTTTTAAATTGGTTTCTATTTTTTCTAATTTCATATTTGTATTTTATGCTATTTATGATATACTATGAATATATTTTTAAGAAAAAGGAAAGTGATAACAATTGACTCGTAAAAAAGAGGAGGAAGAATATATACCAAAAGCTTTTCAGAAAAAGAAAAAAGTAGAGCCCATAAATTCAACTAAAAAATCAGGAAAAAAGAAAAATAAGAAAGCAAAGAAAAAGAGCAAGAAAAAAATAAAAAAAGTAATCATTATTATTATTTTAATTCTTATTCTTACAATAGGCGTTTATTTAGGAATTTCTGCTAATTGTTGGAAGAACTTAGCCAAAGAAATGCTTGCACACGAAAATTCAATTGTTCTTGATATTGATGGAAAAGAAATTGCAAAATTAGGCTGTGAAAGAAAAAATGAAACGATTTCACTATCTAACCTACCAAGTAATTTAAAAAATGCTTATGTAGCAATTGAAGATGAACGTTTTTATTCACATAGTGGTGTTGATATAAAAAGAACAGGAGGAGCTATTGTTTCTTATATCACACATTTTGGAAAGTCTTCTTATGGAGGAAGTACCATTACACAACAATTAGTAAAAAATTTAACAGGAGATACAACAGATAGTATTAACAGAAAAATAAATGAATGGTGGAAAGCATGGCAATTAGAAACTTGTTTATCAAAAGACGAAATATTAGGAAATTATTTAAATATCATTTATGTAGGACCTAATATGTATGGAGTAGAAACAGGAGCTCATTATTACTTTAATAAATCGGCTAAAGATTTATCGTTAGAAGAATGTGCTTTTTTAGCAGGAATCAACCATTCTCCTAATTCTTATAATCCTTTTGAAGAAAAAGACAATAAGGAAAAAATAAAAAAGAGAAGTAAAACGGTTCTTTCTAAAATGTTAGAATTAAACTATATCAATAATGAAGAATACAATACAGCAACCAACAAAGTAGAAGAAGGATTAAATTTCAAAAAAGGAGAAATTAAAGCAGAAGAAGCTGTCTATTCTTATCATACCGATGCTTTAATTTTAGAAATAACCAAAGATATTGCTAAAAAATATAATATATCTAATTCATTTGCTACCAATTACATTAATATGGCAGGATTAACGATACATAGCACACAAGATTCTAAAGTACAAGAAAAAACAGAGACAGAATTTGAAAAATCCAAATACAGTTTGCCATCTAAAAATGGTGGTAATTCTTCACAAGCAGCAATGGTTATTATAGACCATAAAACAGGACAGGTAGTTAGCTGTGTAGGAGGCCTTCGGAGAAAAAACAAAAGCAAGATCTCTAAATAGAGCGACTCAAAGTATTAGACAAACTGGTTCTTCTATAAAACCATTATCAGTACTAATTCCAGCTATTGATAAAAAAATTATTACAGCAGCTTCTATTTATGATGACACAGAACGTGATTTTGCCGATGGTTATCATCCAACTGATTATAACCCTTCTTTAGGAAAAGTAACTGTCAGACGAGCGGTAGAATCCTCTCAGAACATTCCTTTTGTTGAAATTATGGAAGAACTAAAACCAAACAATTCTATTAAATATTTAAAAAATATGGGAATCACAAGCTTAACCAAAGAAGATGAAAGCTTAGTATTATCCTTAGGAGGCTTGCAAAAAGGAATTAGTCCATTAGAAATGGCAGGAGGATATGCTATGATAGCAAATGATGGTGTTTATATTGAACCAACATTTTATTCTACGATTGATAATTATTCAGGAAAAACAATTATAAAAACAAGTCAAAAAAGAAAAAAAGTAGTTTCTAAAGAAGTAGCTTATATTGTCAAGGAAATTTTAACACAGCCAGTAGTAGGAACAAATGGAACGGCTACTTATTGTAAAATTTCTGGTGTAGATGTGGCAGCTAAAACAGGGACAACAGATGAAAATTATGATAGATGGCTTTGTGGACTTACACCATATTATACAGCTGTTACTTGGTATGGTTATGATGAAAACGAATCTATAGAATATAACAAAAGAAATCCAGCAGGACTATTATGGGCAAATGTCATGTCAAGAATTCATGCAGGTCTAAACAGTGCTGGATTCCTAAGACCAAATTCTATTTCTAGTTGTACTATCTGTGCAGAAACAGGAAAAAAGGCTACAACAGGATGTACCAATACTTATATAGAATACTTCTTATGGCTAACAACACCAGGCTTATGTGATAAGCATTCTGGTTCAGAATTAAAAGAAAACAATGACCACTCACCACAACATAAGGTAGAAGAAATTATACAAGGAATCACACAAGATATTGATGCAGAAGATCCTCAACAAATTTTACCAAACAACACGAACAAAACAAACAATACAATGAATCAAACATCGAATACAACAACAAATTCAACAAATTCTACCCAAACAAATCGTATCAATACAACCAACAACGTTAACACAACAAATAAGACAAACGTCAACACCTCACAAAATACTAATACTACGATTACCAATAATTCGCAAGCTAATAGTACTAATATTTCTACCAATAATGCTAGTAATGTAATCAATACTAATACTCAAAATATTTCTTCTAATACAATACTTTAAAAACTTCCTGCTAAATTTTATAAAATACAATTTGGTACCATTGACTTAGCTGGTAGAACATCTGTCTCTTAATCAGAAGGTCGGAAGTTCAAGTATTCTATTGACCCTGTAAGGTATAGGATTATGGTAAGATAAAATTAAAATGATAAGAATTAATAGAGAGTTCCATAAAAAAGATGGCAAACTAGATTTAGTTTGCCATCTTTTCGATACTACCATACAAGGTGGTATCAAACGAGATATTTACTTATCAAAATTGCTACAAGGCTTAAAGTATTTCGGTGGTATATCTTCAAAAGTTATTACACCGACATTACCTTCACGATACATAGCAACCGCTGCTCTTGCACAGGCAACTAATAAACTGCCTGTATAATTAGGATTTGACTGTAAATTTACGAAAAACCGCATATCGCTTCCACTAACATCAGAATGACTTATCATTGCTTGATACGACATTGTTGAACGTCTATGACACAGTTCTTCTTGATTCTTAACAGGAACTACAGTTGTTTTTTTGCCAGTAATTTCATCCAGACGCTCCTGAATGGATTTCACAATTTGGTTTTGAAATGTAAACTTTTTTAAAAGTACATAACATTTGTTTTCATTGGGGAGCGTCCAAACAGTAGCATCTTTGACCCCTGGGAGGTTCTGAATAATGTTTTGATGTCCTAAATTAACGCCTGGTCCAAATTTCATGCGAGTTATTCCGCTTGGAAGTGTTGTTTCCATGAATGTTTTGATAATTCCAAACAGTCCATTGGTGTTCCCCCAACCTGCCTCAATAAAAGCAAGGTGTCCTGAAATTTTACATATAGAATCCATATTTTTGCGATGTTCCTGATGTTCTTGCTGTGTTAAAGAGCTGTCAGTACAGTCTATTATAACAGGAAACAATTTTACAAGCTTAGGAGCAAGTATAGGGACACTCTGAGTTTCAGTGCAAAGTATTAAAACGTCAATCTTTCCAATGTAAGATTCAATTTCATTAATGGATACTAACTTTACACTTGGCACAGGTCTAATTCTTTTCGGGTCTCTCCGTGTAAAGATACAGATCAACTCGAAATCATCATTGGGTCCCATGCGGTGAATGGAAGGGATAACACCTCGTGTTACATTTCCAAGGCCAACAATTCCTAATCTGATTTTTTTCTCGTGCATTTTTTTTACATACCTCCAAAAATTATTTTACATATGTTGATAGATACAAAAGTAAATATTAAGTTTACTTACATATTATACTATAGTTTTACATAAGATGTCAAAATTTGTTTCTTATTTGCACAAAACTTTGATTACTCGGCCATAGATGTAATATTAAAAAATCCAATAAAAGGAGATTAACAATGTTTAGGAGTGTAAAGTTATTATTAAAAAATCATCAACTGCAAGAAGAAAATAAAATACTATATGAAGAAAAGAAACAAAATGAAGAATACCTAGAAGAATTAGAACAATTAGCAGAATCCTTATTAATACAAGTAAACAATTTAGAATCAATTGATAGGTGTGGTAATTCAGAAGAATTTAAAAGAAAAAATAGAAATAAAATTTGTAATCAGCTAAGAAAGTTAGGAATCAATACTATAAAAAATTTAAGAGGTAATTAAGTATGAATAACAAAGATTGGATTAGTCTACATAGAAAATTTAAAGACTGGCAATGGTACAAAGATATCAACACCAAAACTTTATTTCTTCATTTATTATTAGTAGCCAATTATAAAGATAATAATTGGAAGGGAATATTAGTAAAAAGAGGTCAGCATGTAACTTCAATTGAACATTTAGCAAATGAAACAGGATTAACCATACAACAAACAAGGACTGCTATCAAAAAACTAAAAACAACAAACGAAATTACAGTAGTAGCAACTAATCAGTATACTATGATAACAATTGAAAAATATAGCTTTTATCAAAAAAATACTACACAAAAAACAAATGAGCAACTAACAAACAACAAACCAACAACAAGAAACAATAAGGAAAATAATATATATTTTATTTTATTTCATAAATATAAAAAGCAAATCGAAAAAGAACCAAACAAAATAGTACAAATCATAAGTAAAATGAAGAAATGCTCTGATTACAACTTACTTACATTCGAAGAACAAGAGAAGATATTTTATGACCTAATGAGTGTGGGAAAAAAGGAGGAATAGAAAATTGACAAAAGAACAGCTTTTACAATTACTAAAAGAATATAAGCAAAACAAGGCAAGTTTAACAATAAAACTAAAAGAATTAAAACAGGCAAAAATAAGCTTAAAAACTGATAGTGATATGGATACCATTACAACAAGCTTATATGGGGAAAATCAAAATATACATAGTAAGAATAAGATAAGTGATAAAGTACTAAATAAAATCGAAAAAAATGAAATAAGAAGGTTAGAACTTAAAAGAAAAATAGAAAACTTAGAAAAACAAATAAGAAAACTAAGAGAAAAAGTAGAAGTGGTAGAAGATAGATTGATAGGTTTAAAATACAAAGAACGAGAACTATTAGTTGCATATTATATAGATGGAAGAACAGCAGAAAATATAAGTAGAACCTTATATTATGATATGTATCAAAGAATATGTACTCCTAGATATATTCAAAAAATAGTAGAAAAAGCGATCACAGAAATGGCAAATATATAGAAGTTCATAAAAAGTTCATATCATAGTACATAGTATTCAACAAAAAGGTATAGTATAATAACAATAGTAAAATTATGCAATTAAAAACAAAAGAGCCTATCTTAAAAAGATGAGCTCTTTTTTACTATCATTATTAGAAGTAATTAAAGTCTTTTTACTTTTAATTCTTCTAAAACTTCAAACCCATGATTGCTTAAAGTAGTATCCAACAAATCAACAATAGGAAGTAATTCCTTACTATCTGGTAATACATAGTATATAGCATACTCGGTAGTTTCTTCTTCGTATACTGTAATACTAATATTGCCAATTTCTCTTCCTTTTAATTTTATAGTGTTGTTTTTGTCTTTTTTCGCATTTTTTTTATTTTTTGCGCTAAAGAAATTAATAATATTGTTTGACATAAAAAACACTCCTTTCTTTTGTATTTCGTATATTGTTGTAAAAACACAACGAGTAAAATTATAGCAAAAAAAGAATAAAAAATATGTCGAAATCTGTAGGGAAAACTAAAAAATACAAATAAAATAAAAATTTGTGCCGTTTTATCGTAGTTAGGCGTAAAAAAGAAACGAAATAGCAAAGGAACAGTTTTGGGGGTATATCAACAAACTGGGACAGGAGAAAGAAATGAAAGAAACGAAATCCATAACATTTGACGAAATGTTAGGTAATAAAGAATACCAAGCAGAATTTGACAGAAGGATACATAAAGCAATTCAAACAGCTAAGATTAAATGGGAAGAAAAAACGGTAGCAGAAGCAAAAATTTATAATATATATGTAGATTGGAGCGATATCATGGGAATTACATTAAAAAGTGAAGCTCAAGGAATTGATAAGCTTGAGAAAAAAATTAATAAAGTGATGAAAAACTTACCTAAAAAAGTAGAAAAAAAGGTAGAAGATATCTTAAAAAAGAAAGGAATGATTTAATATGGCAACAGAACCAAACACAAGTACATTAACAAAAGTATATTATTCAGATACAAAGGAAGGAGCAAAAACACAAATTGCATTTGTTCAAAGCATACCACAATTTTTAACACCACCAGAACCAATTAATTGGTCAGCTTTAGATATTGATGATGAAAGACAAGCACCAGGTAGAAAGAAAGCAGAAAGTATGGAAATAGAATTCTTGTTTGCTCAAGACCAATATCAAAAATTAAAGGAAATACAAACAGAAAACAAGAACGTATATTGGTTTATTCAATTACCAGAAGAAACAGCTGAGACAGTAGGAAAACCACTTACATGGAATTTTCAAGCAACTTGTTTTGTCGGAATGTCAGAAATTGCACTAGATGACATGTTAAAATCAAAAATAACCTTATATAGAAATACTCAAATTGAAGAAACAGAAGGATTTCCATCAGTAGAAGTATAATTAAAAATAATTTTAGAGAAGGAGGAAATCTCCTCTCTTTTGCAAAGGAGAGAAAAGAAAATGATATTAGAAACAAGAAAGAAAACCATCAATCTGGTTTTAAAAACAAGGAAAATTGTCGACATTTCCAATATTTTAAAAAGCAAAGACTTTGAAGAAGTATTTACCAAAGCTTATTCTATTGGTGATTTAGATGCTTTAACAAAAATGCTATATATTTTAGCAGAAGATGAAAATGGAAAAAATGTATTTACAAGCTCAGAAGAAGTATATGAGTTTTTAGATGACTATAGAAAAGAAAATAAAACAACTCTCATGGAAATTTATAAAAAGATTGCTGAGGTATTAAATGATGAGGGTTTTTTCAAAAAGAAGAAAAGCAAAAAGGAACTAGAAGAAATGATATCCAATCCTTTATCAAGCATCAATATGAGCGAATTAGTGAAAAAAACAACCGAAAAAGCAATGAGCAAAATAGCAGAAGAACAACTTCAAGGTTACAAGGGATAGATGATATTATAAGCAATATAAACAAAACTAAAAATTTGATTGAATTACTATATGCAACAGAACCTCTTTGTTATTATTTTGATATGAAGCCTAAAGAATTTTGGAATAGTACTTACAGAGAAGTTAATAGCTATATTCAAAGTCATTTGATTAAAATAATGGATAATTTGAAACGTGAAATTAATCTTCAAGAAGCAGTTACTAATAAGTTGATTCAAGCTAATAGTATGAGTAAAAAACCTAAAATTGTTCCAATTCGTGATAATTATAAGGAATTATTTAAAGAAGAGAATCAAAAAATTATGTCTCCGAAAGAAATAAAAAGAAGAATACAAGAAGTTATGAAAATGGAAAGTTCTCACAAATTGTAAGACAATATAAAGTATAGTCATATTCTGTCTTTTTTTGTATAATTTTCCTATAAATGGAAAAGGGGGAATTTTAATTATGGCAAATCATGTAGAAACAAAGAAAAGTGGTTTAGGAACCGCAGGTTTAGTATTAGGAATTATAGGTATTTGTACTTCTTTTATTCCGATTATAAACAATTTATCTTTTATTATGGGAGTTTTAGCTGTTGTTTTTGGAATAATAGCATTGGCTAAACACGATAGCAAAGGAAAAACCATTGCTACCATCATTTTAGGAATTCTTGCAATTGTTATTACTCTTAATTCACAAAAAATATT
>CATOLW010000039.1 GCA_951800935.1 uncultured Clostridium sp. | reverse complement strand
AATCATATTAAATCAAGAAGAACAAGAAAAAGCAAAACAAAATGTAGAAGGATTTTTAAAAGAATTTATAAAACAATTACCAGAAGAAACAAGCTATAACATTGATTCAACAGAAAGTTATATAAATGTCAACATAACAAACAAAGACTTAGGGTATCTAATTGGTTATCGAGGAGAAACTTTATATGCAATGCAAAATATTTTTTCTGCTATAGCAGGAAAAGGGATTGAAAATAGAGTAAGAGTAATTTTAGACATAGAAGGGTATAAGGAAAAAAGAGAAAAAACCTTAGAAGATTTAGCAGAAAAAGTAGCAAAAACGGTAATTAGAACAAGAAAACCAGTTAAATTAGAACCAATGCAAGCGTATGAAAGAAAAATTATTCATAGTAAATTGCAACAAAATACAAAAATAGAAACAACAAGTGTTGGGGAAGAACCACACAGAAGAATAATAGTATCATTAAAAAATTATAAAGAAAGATAAAATCGGAGGTCAAAGGTCGGATTTTACAAGCAATTTGTAAATTACCTTTGACCTTTTTTGTTTTTTAGAAAGAAAAAAAGGAGGAGAATAGAAATGAGTACTATCGCATCAATTTCTACGGCACCACGGAATTGGAGGGATAGGGATTGTTCGAATGAGTGGAAAAGATTGTTTTTCCATCTTAGAAAAAATATTTGAACCAAAAACGAAACAACCCATTGAAAAAATAAAAGGATATACCATGAAATATGGAAATATTGTAGAAGAAAGAGAATTTGTAGATGAAGTAATTGTTTCTTATTTTAAGGCACCCAAAAGTTATACAACAGAGAATATGTGTGAAATCAACTCTCATGGGGGAAATGTAATCATCAAAAGGATTTTAGAATTATGCTTAAAAAATGGAGCTAAGTTAGCTGAGCCAGGGGAGTTTACCAAAAGAGCTTTTTTAAATGGAAGAATTGACTTAGCTCAAGCAGAAGCTGTTATTGATGTAATTCATGCCAAATCAGAAAGAGAAGCCAAAACAGGAATGAAACAATTAGAAGGTACAATATCAAAAAAAATAGAAGAAATTAAGCAACAAATATTAGAGGTAATGGTAAATATTGAAGTTGCAATAGATTACCCAGAATACGATGCTAGCGAAGTAACCAATCAACAAATAGCAGATATGTTAGAGCGTGTGGAAGAACAATTAATAAAATTAGAAAAAAGCTTTGATAATGGAAAAATGATAAAAGATGGAATTAAAACAGCAATCATCGGAAAGCCTAATGCTGGTAAATCTTCACTTTTAAATGCTATTTTGAAAGAAAATCGTGCAATTGTTACGGAATATGAAGGAACGACAAGAGATACGATCGAAGAATTTGTTACGATTCAAGGAATACCACTTAAATTAATTGATACAGCAGGGATTAGACAGGCGAAAGATGAAGTAGAAAAAATAGGAATTGAAAAATCTAGGGAAATTGCGAAAGAAGCAGATTTGATTATTGCCATTTTTGATAGTAGCAAAGAATTAACCAAAGAAGATTTTGAAATATTAGAATTAATAAAAGGTAAAAAAGCAATTATCATACGAAATAAAATTGATTTAGAAGAAACCTTAAAAGAAGAAGACAAACGATTAAAAGAAGCAAGTCCATATAGAATTAATATGTCAACACTAAAAGAAATTGGAATAGAAGAACTATATCAAAAAATAACAGATTTATTCCAATTAAATGAAATTAATATAGATAATGAAATTGTCATTACCAATATAAGACATAAAAATTTAATTACAAAGGCAATTGAAAATGTAAAAAAGTGCAAAGAAACAATGAAACAAAAAATGCCAATTGATATTATTGCTATTTGTATTAAAGATATATTAGAAGACCTAGGACAAATTACAGGAGAAGAAGTAAGTGAAGATATTATCAATGAAATTTTTGCTAAGTTCTGTTTAGGAAAATAAAAAGAAACAGGAGCTTTTAAAACCAAAAATAAGACGATTTAAAACAAAGATAAAGTAAATATATAATAAAAACCAAAAAAAGGAATAAGAGCAATTTGAAAGCAAATAAAATGAAAGAGGAAAAAAGAAAAGTAATCTCAAAAAAGAAAAATAAGAACAAAAGGGCAAATTTTAAACAGGAAACATAACTTTTGAATTTAAAAGTAAAGTTTGATAAATAAAGAAACAAGAAGAAAAAGTGGACAAAATAAAAGAAAAACAGCAAAAAATAAAAACAACAAAAAGAACCAAAAAGTAAAAATTGATAAATGTTGCAAAAAAACAACAATTTTTGTTTCACAAGGAATGCGGAACAATTATGTGGAACATTTTTGTCCCAAAAGGGACATAGAGATAAAAGGAGGAAAAAAGAGAAAAAATGAGTTATATAGCAGGAGAATATGATGTAGCAGTAGTTGGTGCAGGACATGCTGGCTGCGAAGCAGCTCTAGCAGCAGCAAGATTAGGGATGAAAACATTGATTTTTTCCATTAGTTTAGAAGCGATTGCCAATATGCCATGTAATCCACATATAGGAGGAAGTTCAAAAGGTCATTTGGTAAGAGAAATTGATGCTCTTGGTGGAGAAATGGGAAAAAATATCGATAAAACGATGATACAAATAAAAATGCTAAATACTTCGAAAGGACCAGCAGTACATTCTTTAAGAGCACAAGCAGATAGAAAAAAATATCAAGCAGAAATGAAACATACTTTAGAAAAACAAGAAAATTTAGAAGTAAAACAAGGAGAAATCGTAGATATTAAAATAGAAAATGGAAAAGTTACAGCAATTCAAACAGATGTAGGAGCTATTTATAAAATAAAAACGGTTATTTTAGCAACAGGAACCTATTTAAAAGGAAAGATTTTTATCCGGAGAGTTCTCCAAAGAAAGTGGACCAGATGGAGTAGCAGCTGCAAACCAATTATCAGAATGTTTAAAAAATATGGGGATAGAACTAATTCGATTCAAAACAGGAACACCAGCTAGAATTAATAGAAGAAGCATTGATTTTAGCAAAATGGAAGTGCAAAAAGGCGATGAAGGAATTGAAGCATTTTCTTTTGAAAATGAACCAAAAGATTTTGAACAAGTAGATTGCTATTTAACATATACCAATGAAAAAACGCATGATATTATTCGAAAAAATTTGCACAGATCTCCGCTTTATGCTGGAATGATAGAAGGAACAGGTCCTAGATATTGTCCTTCTATTGAAGATAAGGTAGTACGATTTCAAGACAAACCAAGACATCAAGCATTTGTAGAACCTGTTGGAATCGATACAGAAGAAATGTACATACAAGGTATGAGTTCTTCTTTACCAGAAGATGTTCAAATTGCTTTATATCACACGATTCCTGGATTAGAAAAAGCTGAATTTACAAGACCAGCCTATGCCATTGAATATGACTGCATCGATCCATCAAACTTAAAATTATCTTTAGAATATAAAGGAATTGAAGGATTGTTTATGGCGGGACAAATCAATGGAACCTCTGGGTATGAAGAAGCAGCTGCGCAAGGATTAATGGCAGGAATCAATGCCGTTCAAAAAATAAAAGGAAAAGATCCCATTATTTTAGACAGAACACAAGGATATATTGGTGTCTTAATAGACGATATTGTTACGAAAGGAACGAATGAACCTTACAGAATGATGACATCTAGAGCTGAATATCGTTTGCTATTAAGGCAAGATAATGCAGACCTAAGATTGACTAAAATTGGATATGAAGTAGGACTTATAGCAGAAAAAAGATATCAAATATTTGAAAGAAAAAGAATCAATATTGAAAAAGAAGTACAAAGACTACAAGAAGAAATTGTAAAGCCGAATGAAAATGTAAATCAATTATTAGAAGAAAATGGAACCTCTCCCTTAACCACAGGGACCAAAATGGCAGAGTTGCTAAAAAGAACGGAATTAGATTATGAAAAATTAGCTAAAATTGATAGCAAAAGGCCAAAACTTACGAAGCAAGAAAAGGAAGAAGTAGAAATTCAAATTAAATATGAAGGATATATCAAAATGCAGGAGGCACAAGTAGAAAAATTTAAAAAATTAGAAGCAAAACTTTTGCCAGAAGAAGTTGATTATGAAGCAATCCAAGGAATTAGCTTAGAAGGAAGGCAAAAACTAAATAAATTCAAACCTCGTTCCATTGGACAAGCATCTAGAATATCAGGTGTTTCACCTGCTGATATAGCAGTACTATTAGTCTATTTACAACAATTAAACCATAAATAAAAAGGAGAAAAAATGAAAGAAGAATTTAGTCAGAAAATAGAACAGTATGCTAAAGAAATTGGTATTTTATTAAAAGAAGAACAAATTGCAAAATTTTACCGTTATATGGAACTTTTACTAGAATGGAATGAAAAAATGAACTTAACAGCTATTACCAAAATAGAAGAAATTATTTTAAAACATTTCATTGATTCCATAACAATTGCTAAAAATCTAGGAAAAAATACGAAATTAGTTGATGTAGGAACAGGTGCAGGATTTCCAGGTATCCCGTTAAAAATTATAAGAGAAGATTTAGAAATCACGTTAGTGGATTCTTTAAATAAGAGAATTACCTTTTTAAAAGAAGTAATTGACCAACTAAAATTACAAAAAATAGAAGCGTTACATTTTCGTGTTGAAGAATTGGGAAGAAACAAAAATTATCGAGAATCTTTTGATTATGCAACATCAAGAGCTGTTGCTAACTTAACAACTTTATCAGAATATTTATTACCATTAGTAAAAGTCGGAGGTAACTGTATTTGTATGAAGGGACCAGAAATAGAAGAAGAAATCAAGCAAAGTAAAAAAGCAATTCAAATATTAGGAGGAAAAATAGAAAAAATAGACAATTTTCAATTACCACAAAGTGATATTAGCCGAAATATAGTTATTTTTTATAAAGAAAAACAAACGCCAGAGAAATACCCTAGAAAGCCTGGAATGCCAGCAAAAGAACCAATAAAATCCTAAGAGAAAAACGAGGATATGCTTGTTTCAACGTAACCATACAAAAAAGTCAACAAATTTTGCGAAATTTATTGACTTTTTTCTTATATTTTTATATGATTATAACAAGAAATGTAAATAACATATCAATAAATATTAACTAAAAATGGAGGCAATAAAATTGGGAAAAATTATATCAGTAGCAAATCAAAAAGGTGGCGTAGGAAAGACCACAACAACCGTTAATTTAGGTACTATTTTAGCACAAAAAGGGAAAAAAGTATTATTAATTGATGCTGACCCACAAGGAAATGCAAGTAGTGGACTAGGCGTAGAAAAAGAGGTGGAATTTTCTACTTATGATGTTTTGGTAAATGATACTAATATTGAAGATACGCTACAAAAAACAATAATAAAGAATTTAAAAGTATGTCCTTCTAATATGAGCTTAGCAGGAGCAGAAGTTGAACTGGTATCTATGATGTCAAGAGAACAGAGATTAAAAGAAAAAATAGATGGGATAAAAGATAAATTTGATTATATTTTTATTGATTGTCCACCATCATTAGGATTAATAACGCTAAATTCATTTACAGCATCAGATAGTGTATTAATTCCCGTACAATGTGAATATTTTGCTTTAGAAGGATTAGGACAACTACTAAATACAGTTAACTTAGTAAAAAAACATTTAAACAAAGAACTTCAAATAGAAGGAGCACTTCTTACCATGTATGATATTCGAACTAATCTCTCTAATCAAGTAGTGCGAGAAGTAAAAAAATATTTTAACAACAAAGTATATAAAACGGTTATTCCAAGAAATGTAAGATTAAGTGAAGCACCAAGCTATGGAATGCCAATCACAGAATACGATCCAAAATCAAAAGGCGCAAAAAGTTACTTAAAATTAGCCAAGGAATTTTTGGCAATGAACGCAGAAGAAAGAAAAGCAAAACATATGTTATAAAAGGAGGATAAAAAATGGCAAAAATGACAGGACTAGGAAAAGGTCTAGATGCATTGTTTGGACCAGCACCAGAAGAAGAACAAATACAAGAAAATGACACCCTAAAAAATTTAAAAATAACAGAGGTAGAACCAAATCGAGAGCAACCAAGAAAAAGATTTGATCAAGAAGCCTTAGAAGAATTATCACAATCTATTCAAGAATATGGATTAATTCAACCAATCGTAGTAACGAAAAAAGATGGCTATTATAGCATCATTGCAGGAGAGAGAAGATGGAGAGCTTCCAAATTAGCAGGATTAAAAGAAATTCCAGCTATTATAAGAGAAGACAACGAAAAAATAAATTCAGAAATTTCTTTAATCGAAAACATGCAAAGAGAAGACTTAAATCCAGTTGAAAAAGCAATGGGAATTAAAACATTAATAGAAAATTATGAAATGACACAAGAAGAAGTAGCAAAAAAACTAGGAAAAAGTAGAAGTACGGTAGCTAACTGGGTAAGAGTACTTAATCTAGAGCCACGTGTATTAGAAATGGCCAAAGAGGGAAAAATATCAGAAGGATATTGCAAAGCATTACTTGCTATTAATGATCCAGAAAAACAATATCAAACTGCAATTCAAATGATAGAAAGAGGTTCAACCGTAAGACAGGTTGAGAAAAAAGCAAAACTAAAAGAAACCAAAGAAGAACAACAAAGAAATCATGTTTTATATAAAAGTATAGAAGACAATTTCCAAAGTTTTTTTGGAAGTAAAGTTAGATTAGATGCAGGAAAAAGGAGAGGAAAAATTATTATTGAATATACATCAAATGACGACTTAGAAAGAATTTTAGATTTAATAAAATAGAAAGAGGTAAGAAATGGAAGCAATATTAGAAATCGTAAAAACGGATATGTTTTTACTTGCTTTATTAGCTATTGTGGCTGTTTTAGCTATAGGATTTGTTGTTTTGTTGGTAAGATTTTCGAAACTAAACAAAAGATATAAGGACTTTATGCTAAAATTAGGAAACGGAAAAAATTTAGAAGAAGACCTAGAAACTTATATGTATCGTGTCAATAAAGTAGAGCACCAAAATGCAGGTCTTTCAAATCAAGTAGAAACATTAGAAAAAGATTTCAAAAAATGTATTCAAAAAGTAGGAATGGTAAGATACAATGCTTTTAAAGATGTAGGAAGTGATTTAAGTTTTGCTTTGGCATTATTAGATGAGAACCATGATGGAGTTGTCTTAAACGGTATTTATTCTAGAGAAATGTCTAACATTTATGCCAAACCAATCCAAAAAGGGAAATCTACTTATGCTGTTTCAGAGGAAGAAGCACAAGCTATTCAAAAAGCAATGAATTTTGATAGAACATAGAAAAATCAAATAAAAAAATTCTAGAAATTACTATTGACAAATGTTTATAAAAATGCTAAGATAGATACTGTCGCTAGACATTTGTCAAACGATATGGAGAGGTGGTCGAGTTGGTTTATGGCACCAGTCTTGAAAATTGGCGTGCGTTTGTAGCGTACCGTGGGTTCGAATCCCACCCTCTCCGCCAAAGAATAAAAGTTAGATATAAGGCTTATGTCTAACTTTTATTAATAAGATGGAGATGTACCCAAGTGGTGAAGGGGACTGTTTGCTAAACAGTTAGGTCGTGAAAACGGCGCGGAGGTTCGAACCCTCTCATCTCCGCCAACAAGGCAGTGCTAGCAGGAAAAAAGCTAGCACTATTTTTAAAAAGGAGGACTAGAAAATGAGTGAAAAAATCTATACGCTAGAAGAAATAAAACGAATATTAAAAAATATATTAAAAAACATGCCAGTATATAGTGTTATATTATTTGGATCTTATGCTAAAAACACAGCCACTAAAACAAGTGATTTGGACTTGGTGATAGACACAAAAGAACAATTAATGGGATTTAAATTATATAGCTTAATAACCAAAATAGAAGAAACTTTCAACAAACAAGTAGATGGCTTTGAAAAATCTGAAATAATAAAGAATTCTAAAATAGATGAAGAAATAAAAAGAACAGGAGTTGTTGTATATGAAAAATAAAGAATACGTATCATTTATGAAAATGATAGAATATATCGATAAATCAATCGAATATACAACTGGATATACTTTTGAAGAATTTTGTAAAGATAATAAGACAATTGATGCTACCGTGTTTAATATTAGTCAAATAGGGGAGCTAGTAAAAAATATATCAAAAGAAATAATGGATAAATACTCTAATATAGAATGGAATATGATAAAAGGACTAAGAAATAGAATAGTGCATGATTATGAGGGGATTAGTTTAAAAAGTATATGGTACATATTAGAACATGATATAAAGAATTTAAGAATAGAGATACAAAATATTTTAGAAAAAGAAAAAGATAATTTAAATTTATAAAGGGAAAATAAAGGGATTTTTCAAGCAATAATTCTTGAAACACTGAAATATCAAGGAAAATAGAACCAGATGTAACTGTTTGCTAAACAGTTAGGTCGTGAAAACGGCGCGGAGGTTCGAACCCTCTCATCTCCGCCAAAAAACGTTAACAAAAAGCTAACGTTTTTTTCTTTTTATATTACAAAATGATAACATTTTAATGAAAAATAAAATACAAGTTGAAAAAAGAGGAAAAATAAGGTATAATAGAAGAAGAGAAAGAGAACTCTTAACTAAAAGAGGGTGATAAAATGA
>CATOLW010000038.1 GCA_951800935.1 uncultured Clostridium sp. | reverse complement strand
ATTATGTAGAGATAATGATAAACCAGAAGACTGGAGTTTTGGACTATCAGATGAAGCATTAAATATACATGCGGAAAAATGGAACAAAGTCAATCAAATATTAAAAGTAGACTGCCCTAAATATGGCATAGAATACATAGATACTTCAAAAAACAGGAAAGAAATATTAAAAAGAATTTTAGAAAAAATATGGTAAATAATAAAAGAAGCCCTGTAAAGGGCTATGATTCTCTTTGCTGTAACATAAATTCTCTTAAGTGCATATAGATGTTGGGAGGCAGAGTAATTGAATCATCAAGTTTATAAACAAAAATCATATCTTCCAAATTCATCTCTGCTTCTGCTACCAGTTTCTTAAAAAAGAAAAACTGTCGTCGGTATATAGCACACCGATACCTACTGCTTGATTGAAAAATAAAATTCATACAAGCACCTCCTGCCAGATGTTATAAATGAATTATAACATATTTTACATAAAATTACAAATATATTTGACTAATAAAAAGAGATTTAATTGCTTAAATCTCTTTAAAAAATCTATATTCTTTGCCAGACGTATTTTTCCCTTTAAAGATATAACCATTGTAAATACCACCATTGTTGTCATTTAAATTAACGTCTAACTTCATATTATAAACGAATTTTTGATTTAAATTATTTACAATATGAATTTTAAAAGTTAAAGTATAATTAATATCTTCTAAATTAACATTAGCTTCCTTCAAAACTTTTCCGTTAAAAGAAACCGTATTTGCATCTTGGGAAACAGCATAATTCGTTAAAATATCTTGATTCATGTAACCCAAAGAAATAGGATTCGAACAATCAGTATAGAAAGTAGGAGTGGTATAATCATTACTTTCATTTTGTGAATTAGTATTTACAATATTAAAGTCAATTCGATTATTTTCAGGTGCTTCAATTGTTTTATACTTACCAAACTCTAAAGGACTTTTATAATTTAAAATCTTAGTTCCTATATCAGCACTTGAAGTAGCAACAATATTGTCAATATACAATTGCTTAATGGTATTTTCATCGGTTAATTCAGAAACAGTACTAATATTATCAATATAGATAGAAATATCTGTATATTGATTAATGCTCATGTCCTTTAAAGATTGGTCTTGTGAGTTATCAAGGGCATTTGCACTACTATATAACAATACTTTTTGTATGGTAAAAATAGGATTTTCGTTTTCATCTGAAATTTCTATCATTTCATTGGCAAAAGCATTTCTAGCAAATACAACAGAAAATACCAAATTATAATACAAAAGAAATATAATAAATAAAGCTATAATTAAAATGGTAAAAAATAATTTTTCGTTTTTTATTTTAAACTTTTTCATTTTGTCCTCCTATTTTATTGAAGTCTATTATACAATGTTTCCATATAACTAAATACTTTTGTATGCCATTCAGGATCACTTGCATATCTAGTATTAACACCTTGTAAGGTAGGTCCATTATAATACCAAGCAGCAGCTGTTTCTCCATCATAAATTTTTGTACCAGATGGATTTAAATAGTATTTTACTAGAGATTTTGCAACTGTTTCAATTCCTTCTTTGTAATCTTCAAATTCGAAAGAAGATTCATAAGGCGTAGCATCATAAGAGCCATAACCAAATAGATTTTTCTTTTCTTCTGCAATTTGAGAAGTTCCCCAACCACTTTCATGAATAGCAATAGAGGCTAAGAAAATACCATTAATGTTATATTTCTTTTCAGCATTATAGAAAGCCGTATAATTATCTTGGAATATCTTATTTTTGTCATTTGGGATATTGGTAAATATCTTCTTATAGTCATTTAAGGTCAAGCCAGTGGTTCTATTTAGTTCTATGTCGATGTTTACTTTAATTAAAATTCTTTGGATTCTATTTTTCTCTACAATATTTGGTGTTGTATAAGATGAAGTTAAGTTAGAAGTTTTAATATATCCTTCTATGTTATCAAAGGAAACTTTAC
Organism: uncultured Clostridium sp.; assembly: GCA_951800935.1. The sequence goes on along the minus strand of CATOLW010000038.1, from coordinate 6,672 downwards.
ACCATTCTTCACTAGGTAATTCTAACAATTTAACATCTAAGCTCTTTTTTACTTCTGCTACATCTTTTGAAGAATCTTGTGGTGTTTCCTTTAAGTTAGCAGTGTTTACAAAATACATGATATCACCAATATGTACTTTATGTTTTGCTAAGAATTCAGAAGTACCAATATCTACTATTTTAGAAATAGGTTCTACTAATTTTTCTTTACCTAAAATAATTTCTTCTACAAAATTACCATTTTCATAAGTTTTAATAGCAGTTACATTTTCTTTTCCAAGAACTCCTTCTTGTTTTACTACTTCTTCACTTTTTGGAAGAGTAGGGTTGTTATTATATTCTGTAATAAATTCAACATCTCGCTCTTCAGTAACTTGTTCTTTTACTTTGTCCATATCAGCATTTTCAGAAATAATGCTTTGGATATTTAAACGATGACGGTTTAATTCGTATTCTGATATTTCTTCTACAGTTTCTTCTCTTGCATAACTTTGTGTAAAAGAGGTATTTTTAGGAAAGAATACAGCTAATCCAATAATGAGAATGCCACAACCTACTATGATGTGTGAAAGTTTTAAATCAGAATTTTTGTAAGGATTATGGGTACGAAAATGAAAAGCAAAGTTTTTTCTTGCTTTTGGTTTTCTTCTCTTTATTTGTTTTTGGGGATTTTCAAATTGTGATTGTTGTATTTCTTGTAATTCTTTAAATACATCAGATAAGTTTCGACTATCATGATTATCTAACATAACATTTCTCTCTTTCTTTACTTAAATAATACACATTTATTATACAATAAGACTTGAAACTTGTCCATAAAAAAATGTAAAAAAATACTGGTATTTTGTAGTAATTTGATTACCAACCATAAAGCGAAAAAGAGATATTGGTTTGATACGATTCAATTGCTTTTCTTATATAGGGTATTACGTTATGAGGCAAGTGATTTAAATCATAAAAGCAAAGTTCATCACATTTGTTTTTTTCCATGTTTTGAACTTGGCCTAAATATTCCTTACAGGTTAAAAAATAGTCAATACTTTCTCTATCTTTAGATTTTCGATGCATGACATGTACGATTTGTAGATCTTTTTCTTTTATTTGAATGCCCGCTTCTTCTAAAGCTTCTCTTTGCATTGCTTTTAATATACTTTCATTTCCATCAAGATGACCTGCAACAAGACTATAATTTCCATCTTCATAGCCAGTATTGTATCTTCGAAGTAATAATATTTTTCCGTTTTCAATTAAAATTAAATAAACAGCAACAAATGCTTTAAATCTTTCCATGTCTTATCTCCTATCATTTTAAAGAGTAATCCAATATCTTTTTAAATTATCTTTTTCATTTTCACAGTATAAGATATTTTCTAAAATGCCGCCACAGCTCTCTATTGTTTTACTACTAGCAACATTGTTTTCTCGGCAAGTTATTAACACTTTTTTTAAGGATATTTCTTTGCATTTTTCTAAAGCCAATAATAGTTGTTTTTTTCCATAGTCTTTGCGTCTTTCGCTATAACGAATAGAGTACCCAATATGACCACCGTAGTTTTTTAGATATTCATTTAAGGAATGACGAATATTAACAATACCTAAAATTCGGTTATCACTTTTTCGAACTAAAAAGTAAGTAGAAGCAGGAACACGATTGGGTGGTAAGTTTTTACCAGTAAACTCGTTTTCTAATTTTTGTAACCATTCTTCATAACTTTCAAATTTTTCTAAGGAAGAATAACCAGCAAACATATCTTTATTGCTAGCATCGTATTTTCTAGTTTCTGCTAGCAGTTCTTTTGCTTGTTCCTTATAAGCTAGAGTAGGGGATACTAATTCTAAATTTTCCATATAAATTCACCTTTTTTATTTTTTGATTAACATTATAATAAAACAAATGTTTTTAAATGTCAAGAATTTTTAGAAAAATGTCAAATTATTAATAAAACGAGTGTATCCCCTTGCAAAATTTGCAAAATAGTATATAATATAGCTATCTAATTATGGAAGAAAAGAGGGGCTAATCATGCAAACAATAGAAGAAAGCATAGGATACCAATTTAAAGACAAAGACTTACTAAAAAAAGCCTTAACACATACATCCTATGCCTACGAAAACAACCAAGAAAGTAATGAAAAACTAGAATTTCTAGGAGATAGCATATTAGAATTTATATCTAGCAAATATCTATATCAAACCTATCCAGAACTAAAAGAAGGAGAAATGACTAAAGTTAGAGCAACCGTAGTTTGTGAAAAAAGTTTATACAAAGTAGCAAAATTGCATGATTTTAGTGATTTCTTATATCTTGGAAAATCAGAAAAAAAAATGGGAGGAAAAGAAAGACCAGCCATTTTAGCAGATAGTGTAGAAGCAGTTATTGCTGCTATTTATTTAGATGGAGGAATGGAAGAAGCAGAAAAATTTATTATTCAAAACTTAAAAGAAGACATTAAGATAGCAACCAAGCATGTAGGAGACAAAGACTATAAAACAGTACTACAAGAAAAACTACAAGAACATGGAGATGTAAAAATAGAATATGAAATCATAAAAGAACAAGGACCAGACCATAATAAAAGTTTTGAAGTAGAAGTAAGCTGTGATGGAAAAAAATTAGCAAAAGGAAAAGGAAGAAGCAAAAAAGAAGCACAAATGAAAGCAGCTAAAAAAGCATTACAAAATATAAAATAGGAAAGAGGTAAATCAATGAAAAAACAATATATCATACCAATATTTGTACCCCATTTAGGATGCCTAAATGATTGTATTTTTTGTAATCAAAAATCAATTAGTGGACAAAAAGAAAGAATGACAAAAGAAGAAGCAAAAAAAATAATAGAAGATTACTTAGAAAACATTAAAAATGAAGAAGCGGTAGTAGAAATAGCCTTTTATGGTGGGAGCTTTACAGCAATAGAAGAGGAATTACAAGAAGAACTATTACAAACTGCTTATCAATTTATTGAAGAAGGTAAAGTAGAATCGATTCGAATTTCTACTAGACCAGATGCCATCAATAAAGAAATATTAAAAAGACTTAAAAAATATAAAGTAAAAACCATCGAATTAGGCGTACAATCTGCAAATGATTATATTTTAAAAAGAGCAAACCGAGGACATACTTTCCAAGACGTAAAAAAAGCCTCTAAGATGATTCGTTGGAATGGATTTAAATTAGGTCATCAAATGATGGTAGGATTGCCTGAAAGTACGAGAATTGATGAAATTAATACAGCAAAAGCCCTAATCAAACTAAAACCTAAAATGATAAGAATCTATCCTGTATTAGTGGTTAAAAATACAAAATTAGAAGAAGAATATAAACAAGGAAAATATGAACCAGTGCCATTAGTACAAGCAGTAGAAGTTTGCAAAGAATTAGTAAGAATGTTTGCTGACAAAAAAATTGAAATCATCCGAGTAGGTTTACAAAATACAGATGAAATAGCAGAACCAGAAAGCAAAGAAAGTGAAGTAGTAGCGGGACCTTATCATCCAGCATTTAGGCAATTAGTCGAATCTGCTTTATGGTATGATGCTGTGGTAGGAAAGATTAAAAAATTAAATGTAAAAGTAAAAGAAGTAGAAGTTACAGTAAATCCAATTGATAGTAATAATGTAATTGGACATAAAAAAGAAAACGTTTTAAAATTAAAAGATACCTATGATGTTGATTTAATTTTAAAACAAGATGAAACGATAAAACAAGGAAAATCAAAAATAGAAATTACCAAAACCTATCATGATTTTTTAGAAGAATAAGTATAGAATCACCAATATATGCAAATAATGCTATAAAGGTGATTTTTATTATGAAAATAAAAAAAACAGTAATAGAGATAATTGGAACGATAGCAGGGGCTTTTATTATGGCAGTGGGAGTAGCTTTGTTTTTATTGCCAAATCAACTATCATCAGGAGGAATATCAGGTGTTGCAACCATAACGTATTATTTATTAAATATACCAATGGGAACCATGATATTAATTATAAATATACCATTATTTGTGATAGCCATCTATAAAATTGGAAAAAACTTTTTTATAAAATCATTGATAGGAACAGTATCTTTATCTGTTTTTATTGATTTTTTAGATAAACTAGAACCATTAACTAAAGACCGATTTTTGGCTTGTATTTATGGAGGAATTATTATTGGTTTGGGAACAGCACTTATCTTAAAAGTAAATTCTTCTACTGGTGGAACAGACTTAATTAGCTATATTGCAAAAGAATACAAACCAACCATTAGTATGAGCCGTGCTATTATTATGATTGATACCATAATTGTTTCATTGAATGTATTTTTCTTTCGTGAAATAGAAATTGGTTTGTATTCTGCCATCACGATTTATTTAATGGGGAAAATGATAGATATCTTATTTGAAGGTATTTATTTTACAAAATTATTGCTAATTGTGTCAGACAAAAATGAAGAAATTGCAGAAGCAATAGGAGAGAAAATCAAAAGAGGTACAACTGGTCTTTTTGGAAAGGGAATGTATACGAAGGAAGATAAATTAGTACTGATGTGTGCGGCTTCAAGAGGGGATATTGCAAAAATCAAGATGGTAGCAAGAAAAATAGACCCAAAGAGCTTTATTGTAATAACAAATTCAAGAGAAGTAGTAGGATTGGGATTTAAAAAAACATAAAAACATTGTACTACAAAAAAGAAAATGATATAATTTAGTTAGTAAGTAAGCAAAGGGAGTAGATTATGAAAGAACAACAAATAATACTAAAAGATATCGATTCTTTTGAACCAAAAGACATTTTTGACTGTGGACAATGTTTCCGATGGAATCAACAAGAAGATGGAAGTTATATGGGTGTAGTTGGAGAAAATGTATTGAATGTAAAAAAAGAAAATAAAAAAATCATCATACAAGGAATCGGAAAAGACAACCTACAAAAAGTAGTAGAAGAATATTTTGATTTAACGAGAGATTATGCAAAGATAAAAGAAGAACTAGCACAGATAGATGAAAATATGAAAAATAGTATCCAATACGGACAAGGTATACGTATTTTAAATAAGGATTTGTGGGAAACGATTATTTCTTATATTATTTCAGCCAATAACAATATCCCAAGAATCAAAGGAATTATCGAAAGACTAGCAAAGAAATATGGCAATAAAATAATTTGGAAGGAAAAAGAATATTATACCTTCCCAACACCAGAAAACTTAAAAAAAGTAACCATTCAAGAGTATCGAGATTTAGGACTAGGATTTCGTGATAAAAGAGTATATGAAACAACGCAAATGGTATTAAAAAAGCAAGTGGACTTAGAGAAAATGAAGCAAAATACAAATACTTTTGAAGTAAAAGAGCAACTATTAACTCTATCAGGAGTAGGAACAAAAGTTGCAGATTGTATTTTATTATTTTCAAGTTTAAAAAGGTTAGAAGTCTTTCCTATTGATGTATGGATAAGACGTGTCATGAATGACTTATATATCAAACAAGCAGATGAAGCAAAGGTCAGCAAAAAGCAAATTGAGCAGATGGCTACTGAAAAATTTGGAGATGTAGCAGGATTAGCACAACAATATTTGTATTATTGGAGAAGAGAAGGATAATTCAAGTATTATGAAATGAAAAAAGAAAATTGTTTAAAAATAGCAAGTAAATCTTGCTATTTTTTTTGATTTACTATAAAATAAAAGTGGAAAAATGGAGGAAAAAATGGCTTTAAGAATCATATATGGAAAACCAGGAACGGGAAAAAGTAGTTATTGTTTTCAAGAGATAGCAAACCAAATGGAAAAAGAAAAGAAAATATATATGATAACACCAGAACAGTTTTCATTTACAGCAGAAACTAAGCTAATGGAAACTGTTAAAAAACATGCTGTCATTCATGCAGAAGTTGTACATTTAAGTAGAATGGCATATCGTGTTTTGAGTGAAGTAGGAGGAAGCAGTAAAACTCATTTAACCAAACAAGGAAAAGCCATGTTAATGGATTCCATTTTAAGCCAACATAAAAAAGAGTTAAAATTTTTGGGAAAATCAGATGAAAATATTGATTTAAGTCTACAAGCTATTACAGAATTTAAGAAACATGGAATTACAGTAGAAAATTTAAAAGAAGAAATGGAAAAAATAGGAGATACCTATCTAAAAACAAAACTAAAAGATATGGTTCTTATTTATGAAAAATTCCAAGAAAAAATAGAAGAAAAATACATCGAAGAAGCAGATTTATTAACGATACTTGCCAATCATATCGAAGAAACGGATTTTATTCAAGATGCTGTTATTTATTTGGATGAATTTGCAGGTTTCACAAAACAAGAATATGAAGTAATCAAAAAATTTATTAAGCTTGCTAAGCAAGTAAATATCACGATTTGCACAGATGATTTAAATTTAAATACCAATCCAGACCAAGATATTTACTATTCAAATAAAACAACTCTTGCCAAAATTGGGAACTTAGTAGATGAAAACAACTTTTTACTAGAGAAGTCAGTACATTTAAAGCAGCAATATCGTTTTAAAAACAAAGAACTGCAATACTTGAGTGAGAATATAAATAATTCAAAATGCACAAAATATGAAAAAAATGTGGAAAACATAGAGATATTTTTAGCACAAAATCCTTATTCAGAAATAGAAAACGTAGCAAAAAAAATTACAAAATTAATCCAAAATGAAAAAA
>CATOLW010000037.1 GCA_951800935.1 uncultured Clostridium sp. | reverse complement strand
CTTGGAAGTTAGGAGGTAACAGATTATGAGAATTTTTAAAGTGCCATTTGATATAAAACGCGAAGAAAAGATTTTTGGAGGATATTTAAGTTTAAGGCAAGTTCTTTATATAATGCTAGGTGCATCTAGTTTAGGAACACTTGCAATGCCTATTCCTTTAATCATAAAAATATTTTTCATTAGCTCAATAGCAACATTTTTCTTGTTATGTAGCTTTTTGAAAATTGGTGAACAGAACTTTGATAAGTTCTTTTATTTTGCCATAAAGTACATCTTTCGTAAGAAAAAAATTGTATATGAGAGGTGTAGCAAATGATTATAATGTTTATTTTTCTATTTTTGACTGTTGCTTTTGTTATTGGTACAGCAATTTATCTAAATCGTAAGAAAAAGAATGTAAGTGCTAATCTTAAGCAAGATTCAAAAAATGATACAAAAGAAAAAAGTAAAAAAGGTCATAAAAAACAACTAGCAGATATATTTGATATGAAAATTAAGGATAATATTATCTGTTTAGGCAATAGATATTCTAATATTATTAGGCTTGGAAATATTGATTACAATATGCTTTCGGATTCTGAACAAAATGCAATTGAAAATGTACTGATCCAAACAGCTTTAGCAATAGATTATCCAATTCAATTCTTTTCAACAACAGAATTTATAGACACTAGCAAAGTAATCTCATTGCTAAAAGAAAATAAAGCAAATAGCTTTAAAATAAAGGAATATAAAGATTACTTAATAGAATATCTACAAAACCTTATGGAAAATAGAACAATATCAGTTGTAAAAAACTATGCAATTATCTCTTATGATGGACTATATGAAAATGCTATTGAAGAATTAAATAGAAAATCAACAGCATTTACAGGAAATCTATTAAGAGCAAAAATTATGTGCGAAATACTTAACGAAGACGAACTTTATAATTTAATTTATAGAGAATTAAACAAAAATTCTGGTTTAAATATTAGTAAATTAAAAGAAGGAGGGAAAAATCTATATGTTGGTAAAAAACAGAAAACAAAAGAAAAAAGAAATAAACATATTTGATAATGTTCCTACTATTGCAGACATTATTTTGCCTGACGCACTACAAGAAAAACGAGATTATCTAGTTTGTGGCTATAATAAATTTAGTAGAATGTTTGTATTAACTATTTATCCTGAACAAACTTGGGTAAGTTGGTTAGACAGTCTATTTCATATTGGAAATATCAATATTTCTGTAAAAGTTGAACCAGCTAACAATGGAAATACTATTAATCAATTAACAAAAAAATTAGTACAAAGTCAAAGTGAATATGCAACATATTCAAGACAACGGAAATATACTACATTTGCCTGAACTTGAAAAACAAATTGGAGATTTGGAAGATTTAAGAATGCTTATACAAACGAATCAAGATAAATTATTCTTCGCAACTATCTTTATATCTCTAAATGCTGAAAGTCTTGAAGAACTTAACGAAAAGACAAAAATATTAGAAAGTGAATTAAACAAAAAAACAGCAATGATAAGAACATTAACCTTTAGACAATTAGAAGGCTATAAAACAATTCTTCCAACTGGTGAGATACCTATTCCAAATCATGAGAGAAATATGGTAGCAGGTCGGTATTGCAACATTAATTCCAATTTCTAATCCTAATTTAAGCCACGATAAAGGAATTTTTATCGGTCGAAATATGTATACGAATGCACCTGTCTACATAGATACTTTTATTCGGTCCTCCTGCTTTGCCAAATCCTCATGTATTTATTTGTGGTACAAGTGGAGGAGGAAAAAGTGTAGCATTAAAGACATTAACTGCTAGAAACATTGCAACAACTCGGTTGTGGTGCTTTTTTTATAGATGTAGAACGGTGAATATGCAAATCTTACAAAAATGCTTGGTGGGAAAATTATAAAAATTGAACAGGGGCAATCAGCTGGAATAAATCCTTTTGAAATAGAACCTGACATAAAAGGTCATAACAAATTTTTAAATATAAACGACAAAGTAGCTGAAATAAGGTCATTACTAGCAACAATTTGTAGAAATTACGGAAGAACACTAACAGGAACAGAAAATACTGAAATAGAGGTTGTAGTTAATCAATTATATAGCGAAAAAGGTATTACAACAGATATAAATTCATTGTACGAAAGAAAAGGAGGAAAGCTAGACAATGGTAAATATGCAGTCGGAAAAATCCAAAAGAAGATGCCTACATTGAGCGATTTTCAAAGGAAATTACAAGAACGAGGAAAATGTGAAGAGTTGGCAGATATTCTTGTACCATTTTTACAAGGTAATTCTCTAGGAATCTTTGACTGTGAAAGTAAAATCACATCTTCCGAAGATATTATTTGCTTTGATATGAGCGAAATTAAGGACGAATTTACAAAACTTTACTCTAGTTTTGTTATTCTAACTTGGGTATGGCAAAAGTTTATATTGAAAAATAGAGAAAAGAAAAAAATTATTGTATGTGATGAGGCTTGGTTGTTTTTAAAATATCAAGAATCGGCAGAGTTTCTTGTAAATGTAGCTCGTAGGGGTCGTAAATACAATGTTCCTCTATTTATTCGGTAGCCAATTTATTGACGAATTTTTACGGTTGTGATGAACGGAAAAACTATTATAAATATATGTTCAACTAGGTACTTATTTAAGCAAAGTCCTGGTAGCGTAGATAGCGTTGTAGACTTTTTTAATTTAGCTGAAGGAACAAAAGAATTTTTAACAACTGCATCGCCAGGTCAATGTGTAGTAAGTCTTAATAATAGTGTAACAGCCATAAAATTTATAATAACACCTTATGAAAAAGAATTTGTATTTACTTAAAAAAGTTTCCTATTGCCCTAATTTAATAATGGGAAGTGATAATGTGAAAAAAATTTTTAAGAGTGCATTGGTAGTAATTACAATTCTTTTTTTATTATGCCCTATGTGCTTTGCTGACGATGTCAAATTTAAAGACCAAATTAAAAAAGAAGATGGATCACTTTTTGAAAAAATAATTGCTGAATGTATTGGAGGAATAGCACAAACCGTCTTTGATTTTACTACTGGAAAAGAGGCAAATGTTGGATTTAAAGATTATGATACATTAATTTTTAATAATAATGCTGAAAATGATAGTCTATCCCCTTTTACAGCTGACTTATGGAATAAAACTATGAAATGGTACACTGTTTTTGCGATTATTTCTAGTAGTCTAATTTTAATTGCAGTATTTATCTTATCGTATAAAATTATGATTGCTGGTATGAATACAGCTAAAAAGAATGAAGCAAAAGAAAGTTTAATGAGGTTATGTTTTCGGTGGTGTTGCGATTGCTTTAGCACCATTATTTATTAGATTTTTATTATTTATGAATAACAGTTTAGTACATTTATTAGTAACAGCAGCTAATAGTGGTACTTTGGATAGTTCACTAGGAAATAGTATGCTAACAAGCATTAGAACAGGAAATGCTATTACAACAGCTTTAGTTATAGCAATGTTTATTTATCTTTTTGTAAAATTAAATATCAAATTTATTGTTAGACAATTTACAATTATAATATTTTGTATTTTTACCCCTGTTGCTTGTGGTTTATGGATAATTAACAAAAATGTAACGGCTGCAAGTATTTGGGCTGGTCAAATAATAATGAATATATTTATGCAATTTATATATTGCTTTTTGTTTTTAATATATCTTGCTTTTTTGCCTAGTGGTGGTGGCTGGGCTGTTAGTCTTATATGGGCTATGATGATTCTTCCTTTAGCAGATGCCTTACAAAATTGTTTACAAAACCTAACAAGTAGGATTGCTGGTGTGGATAATGAACAAATGACAGGTAGAGTTATGGGAATGGGTGCTATGATGGGATTCGGATTAGGTGCAATAAAAGAACAATTTAAAAGTCCATCTTCTAATATTTCAAATAACAATGGAAATAATGAAGGTTCTGGAAATGGTTTCAAAGGTTTTGTATCAAGAGTAAAATCAGTTGTTAATCCAACAGAAAATTTAAGTCCTGAAAAAGATTACAACGGAAATGTAAATCCTATTAGAGATGTAATACCAAAACAAAAAGAAAACAAACAAATAACAATACCAAAGCCAAACGGAGAAAATAAGCAAAATATAAGTAATGGAAATAAAATAAATCCTAAAAATGTTGCAGGTGGTGTTTTAAAAACTGGTTATAATGCCACAAAAACATATCTAAAAACAGGTGCAAGTCTTGCTGAAGGTAAGTTTGATAATAATTCATATAAAGGCAATAAACATATTAAAACTAATTTCCAAAATACTGAATATATAAGTAAAGTTACAAAAGATACTGAAAACCTAAAGAAACTAGGTGATAATGATGAGCCTTAAAGAAAAAGCAAAATCAAAGGTGAAAAATAAAGCTAAAAAAATTGCTTTTAAAGTAATAAAGCCATTTTTGCCATTTATTATCATAATAGGTTTGTTATTTTTTGCAATATGTTCAATTATAGATGCTATCTTTGTTCAAGAGGTACAAACTGACGATGCTTCTATGCCACCAGCACAATTGGAAATAAAAAATAAATGTATCAAAAAATCTGAATACTTAAATACTTGTCATAATTATAAAGGTAGTGAAAAAACTGAATATTTACTTGATATGAATAATAGAGAAAATGATAAACTGATTCAATGGTCGCATTTATATGCTTTAATGGCTTTTCACAATATGACGAATCATACAAAAATAGACGAAAATTTATTAAATCAAGTAGCAAAGGAATTTGAGAGTACCTTTAAATATGAAACAGTAACCTTAAAAGTTGAAACTACTACAAAAGATGAAGATGGAAAAGAAACTACTTCTACTAAAGAAGAGACATCTTTTGTACTAATAGAAAGCGATACCATAATGGGACATTACAAATATAATTATCAAGAGCAAACAACAACTAATGGAAATACAAAAATAACAGGTAAAGTATTCACAAATGAGGAACTAATTGGGGAAAAGTATTCACGATTACGAGAATATTTAAAAAATAAATTACATATTAGAAAAGACGATTTAGACAAAGATGTTGAAATCGTTATACAAGCAGCTAATGGTTATTATGAAGGTGAGGAAAATGTAAGTTGGTTACAAAACAATACTTCTTCAGCGACAATTATAACAGATGGTAAAAGTCTAGTAGCAAAAGGAATGTTTAAGTGGCCAATACCTGGATATACAAAAATTTCTTCTCATTTTGGTATGAGAGTTCATCCTATTACTAAAGTTTATAAATTACATACTGGAACAGATGTAGGCGCACCAATGGGAGCAACTTTTGTAGCAATGGCAAATGGAACAGTTATCAATGCAAGTTATAATTCAGCTTATGGAAATATGGTTATGATAGACCATCGGCAATGGTATTGTTACTCTTTATGCACATGGTAGCGAAATATTAGTAAAAACAAATCAAGTAGTAGAACAGGGACAAGCAGTTTTAAAAGTTGGATCAACTGGTTATTCAACAGGACCTCACGCACATTTTGAGGTTAGAATTAATGGAAATTATGCTAATCCTGAAGACTATTTTGAATAAATTTTTAAGGAGGTTTTTTAAATTGGTTTTAATATTTACAGATAATGAACAATTAGATAGAGATTTAAGCAAAAAAATTGAAAATAGTAGAATTGTATATTACCCTGATTATATTTTAGAAGAACAACAAGCAACAACTCTAATTGCTACTATTCAACCTAATAAATATAATTTCAAAGACTTTATGTTTAAAGTTAGAGAAAAAAATTTACAAGTTATTTTAATTTTGGAAAATGATAAGGTCAAAGAGCTAAAAGATGCCTTAACTTTAGGAATTTATGATTTTGTCTTTGATCCTTTTGATTTAGACGATGTAATTAAAAAAATTACAAATCCTAGTCAGTTTTCCGAAATTTCAAAATATATTAAAAGTATTTTAGAACTAGATAATTAGCTAGTTCTATTATTTTTGAACGAAAGGAGGCGATAAAAATTGAGTAAAAACATAAAAAAAGCTATCACAATATCAGTTATAGTAATAGTTATCATTATTGCAATTATATCAACATTTTTTATTGTAAAACATTTTGCTAATAAAAGAAAAGTTGACAGTGTGTGTGAAATTTACTCTGACAATAATGTTCAAGAAAGAATAGATAATTGCACCAATAATGATGACTTAAAGCTAAAAATTGATGGCGAAACTGTAATTGGTGTTATTGAAATTGACAAGATAGGTTTTAAGGGTTTGATTTATGAGGGAACTACACTAAAAACACTTGATAAAGGTGTAGGACACTTTGATAATTCTTCATACTTAAATGGCAATGTATGTTTAGCAGCTCATAATTCTAGTAATTATTGGGCTAAATTATATACTTTAGAAAATGGTGACAAAATAACCTATACAAGTTTTTTAGGCACAAAAAAATATAAAGTTAATAGTATTACACAAATTTCTGCAACAGATTGGTCAAAATTAGAAAAAAGTAATGAAAATATTTTAACTTTATTAACTTGTGTTAGAAAACAACCTAACCAAAGGCTTTGCGTTCAAGCATTAGAAGAAAAATAAAAAATTTTCTTTTGAGCATTGTCAAAATGATATAAAACATGTTACCCTATATACTAATAAAAATAAGAAAGGGTGATGTTTTATGAAAAATAAGAAAAAATTAATTAGTAGAATCGTTATTTTACTAATGGTTAGTGTAATTTGTTTATTGGGGATATTGTTTACTGTAAAAAGTAAAATGAACGCCAAAGAAACTATTGCTGATACTACAACTGATAATACTACACAGGAACAAACAGATGAACAATTAGAGGATTTTGCAAATATGGAAATTGCTGAAGCAGTTACAGAGGAAACAGAAGAACAGCCAAAAGTAGCTGATAACCAACAGACAGAAACATCACAAGTAAATACAGTCAAACCAAATGAGAGTAAAACTGCAACTGTAAATCAAAAGCAAACACAGAAAAGTACACCAGTACAAAGTCAAAAACAACAGACAACCCAGCAAAGTGTGGCAAATACTCCACAAAAACAAACTACTACAACACAGGCACAAACTCAAACTACAAAAGCAGAGGGAGAAAAATTTGTTAGAAATGACACAATGATTAATAGAATAAAAAGTGTAATTAACAATAACCCATCTGACAATATGAAAACACACGGATATACTATACAAGTAGACCCATCAATAAGAACTAAAACAAATCAATTCACTTTCGCAGAATCACGAGTAATCAACTTTATAAAATATTCTTTTGGTACGATTAGAGTTTATGCCGAAGATTATTACAACAACGGACAATTTATAATGACAGAATGTTATATATTTTAAAAAATTATAGGCACTTATGAAAGTGTCTATTTTTAATGGAAAAAGGAGGATTTTATTATGTTAAAAAAAATAACAAAAAAAAGTATGGCAATTTTAATGCTAATACTAACATTATTATCAACATTTTCAAATTTCGTAAATGCTGTTGAAATTAATTCAGCAGTTGTTAGAAATGGTGGCGAATGTGGAAGGCATTTGCAATTTTATGATACTAACCAACACGCTTGGTCTTATATCATAACTCACTATGCTTACTATGAGCAAAATGGTAGACAATACCCAGCTTATTGTCTTGATAAAGACGCACCAGGTGTTGGAACTCCGCAAGCTGGAGAAAGCTACGGTGTTAATGTAAATGAGGTTATGAATGATGTTCGTTTATGGCGTGTCGCAATTAATGGATATCCTTATCAATCACCTGAAGCAATGGGTGTTGCAAATTATCAAGATGCTTTCGTTGCTACAAAGCAAGCTGTTTACTGCATCCTTTACAATCGAGATCCAAGTTCTTATTATCAGGGTGGCGATGCACAAGGTGTTGCTATAAAAAATGCAATTGTTAATCTTGTAAACATTCGGTAGAAACGGAAATCAAACGCCTATGAATACAGATGTTCAAGCAAATAAAATAGGTTCATTTTTTGAAGATGGCGATTATTATTCACAAGAATATGTCGTTGACAGTCCAGTTGAGACAAGCGAATATTCAATAGTTTCAACAGCAGGAATGCCAAACGGAAGTAAAATTACTAATATGTCAAACACAGAAAAATCAACATTTGGAGGAAATGAACATTTTAAGGTTAAAATTCCAAAAGTACAGTTAGATAAAGATGTAAATGTAACAGTAGTATTAAGAGCAAAATGCAAAAATTATCCAGTATTTTATGGAAAAACAACAGTACCTGGAACACAAGATTACATGTTGACTTATGATCCGTTTGGAGATGTCTCAGGTCAAGCAAAACTAAATGTAAAAACGAATACTAGCAAAATTCAGCTTGATAAAATAGATGCTGAAACAAGAGGTGGTATTGAAGGTGTTACATTCCAATTACAAAAACCTGATGGAACAGTTATAGGAAATGTAACAACAGATAAAAACGGAAAAGCTAGTTTTTCAATGTTGTATCAAGGAAAATATATACTAAAAGAAATTGCAACAAATGATAAATATATTTTAAATAAATCTACTTTTGATATAGATGTCGAATATAATAAAACTACTACTAAAACTATAACAAATGAACACAAAAGAGGAAATTTAAAGGTTTACAAAGTAGATAAAGATAATCACAAAATTGCTTTGGGAAATGTCGATTTTGATTTATATTCAGAAGAATTT